>JBDSDS010000374.1:0-2514 GCA_039920445.1 Chloroflexia bacterium | reverse complement strand
CAACTCCACCAGTACATACTCGTGTTCCAGAAGCTGGTTTAGTCCGCTTTCAGCACAAATCGATACGGAGATAGGCAACGGCTGGGCCACTGATGTAGTCCGCAACCGGCACGTGGACATGGGCCTGATGTGACCTACCCTGCCGTTGCGAAGAGGGCAACTGCGTTATCTACCACTTTTCCCAATGTGCATACTGCTCCTGCGGTTTGCGACCCCTCTTTAGCGAGGGAGATGGCTTGTCGGGTGCGCGGTGGCCGACGGGGATGACACCAACAGGTGTGACTTCTTCCGGTATACTCAGGAGCGAACGCATCCCGTCGAAATCATGAATGCCCGCGAAGCCTGCCCCCAACCCTTCGTCTACCGCCGCCATCAACAATATCTGCACACTGCATCCGGCGTCCATGTACCAGAAGGGAATCGCCCACTCAATCTCTTTGCCGTCGTCGCTTATCTTGTCTGCCTCACGGTAGCGGTGGTGGTATGCTTCCTCGCTGGTACAAGGGACGAAGAGGACTGGAGCTTCCGAAATCCAGCTGTGGAAGCCCATCTCAACGTAATACTCTTCACCACAAAACCGAGCTATCTGCTCCTTGAGCTTGGGCTGCGTCACCACTACAAACGATTGCCCTTGCGTAAACCCGGCGCTAGGTGCATGCCGCGCCAGGTCGAGCATGCGCTCTATGACTTCGGGCGCAATCGCCTCCTCGGTAAAATGCCGCACCATGCGACGCTTACGGACGACCTGGCTGAACTCCATTGTTGTTCACTCCTTGTTAGGGGTATGGCTTTATGTTACTCTAGCAGGTGGGTGGTCACTCACCTGGAATGGAACGAGGGGTCCCCGCGTTGCATTTGGAGATTATTATGGAGGTTATACCGTAAAGTGAGTAAGTATTCAATTGATGTTCATCTGTATATGGAAAAAGGGATGTACGAGCGGCTCATCACCCGCGCGCACGAACTAGGCGTTCCGCTTAGCGCCGTTGTGCGTGATGCTGTTGTCCAGTACTTTGCGGAAATACCAGAGGTGCCCGACCAGGCGCATAGTGTCGCCCGCCCAGACGACCCGATCTGGCAGCTACCTACCTTGAGTGAGAACTTTGGCGCGCTCGATCTGCCTGCCGGCAGCCGCCCAGCTAATGGGGGCAAGCGCTGATGCTGCGTTCTGTTTTTGTCAATACCAGCGGCTGGCTTGCCCTTTATAACCCGAACGACCGTAACCATGAAGCGGCAAAGGATCTGTGGGAAGACCTTCGCGACCGGCCCATCCGCCTGGTGACGACCGATTACGTGCTCGACCAGACGTTCACAGCGCTCAAGGTGTTCGGCTCGCTACATGCTGCTCAGGCCTTCAATGAGATTGTCAAGAACTCTATGCTGATACGCCTCTTCATGACGGACAGCGTGATATTCGATCGCGCATGGAACGTCTTTATAGAAGACGAGCAGCCTCATTGGACGTTCACCGACTGCATAAACTACGCGGTCGTACAGTACCTCGGCGTCTCAGAGGTCTTCACGTTCGACCCCGGCTTCAGCGCCCCCGGCATGGTAACAATCCCCAGCGCGCATGAATAATTACGAATTACATTAGGCCCTCAATTCGTAATTCGTAATTTAGCCTATCCCCCAATGTGGGACATCTCGACTTTCGGGAGGCGGGTGGTCTGGAGGGTGCGAAGTTCTGAATAGCGGTCGCTCCGGCGTGACCATACCTTGTGGACGAATCTGGATACCTCCTCGTCCGACTTGCCCGACCTGAGCAGGGCGCGGAAATCGTGTCCTAGCGTGCCGAACAGGCAGGTGTAAAGCTGGCCTTCCGGCGACAGGCGGGCGCGTGTGCAATCGCCACAAAAGGTATTTGTCACTGAAGAGATTATGCCTATCTCGCCGCCCCCGTCTTTGTACCTGTAGCGGCGGGCCACCTCGCCTCGGTAGTTCGGATCGACCGGCTCTAACGGCAAAACTGCATCCACCTTCCTGACAATTTCGGCGGCGCTCACAACCTCGGCCAGCCGCCAGCCGTTGGTCGATCCTACATCCATATATTCGATGAAGCGCAGGATGCAGTCTGAGCCGTGAAAGTAACGCGCCATATCGACCACAGAGTCCTCGTTCACGCCCCGCTTCACGACCATGTTGATCTTGACAGGCCCCAGCCCAACCGCTTTCGCCGCCTCGATCCCCTCCAGCACTTTTGCCACCGGGAAATCGACATCGTTCATCGACCTGAAAACCTCTTCATCGAGCGAATCGAGGCTGATTGTGACGCGCTTCAGCCCGGCATCTTTCAGAGCTTGGACCTTGCGTACCAGCAGCGAGCCATTAGTCGTCAGGGTAAGGTCCTTCAAGCCGCCGAGCCGCGCCAGCATCTCTATCAGCTTCTCAAGATCGCGCCGCACCAACGGCTCGCCACCCGTGATGCGTATCTTCTCTACCCCATGATCGATGAAGATACGGGTGAGCCTCGTAATTTCCTCGAACGTCAGCAGGTCGCCATGCGGCAGGAAC
>JBDSDS010000373.1:0-5341 GCA_039920445.1 Chloroflexia bacterium | reverse complement strand
GATAATTCGTAATTCGTAATTGGAGCGAAGCGACGAAGTAATTCGTAATTCGTACTATACTCGCGTGGCAGCATTGTAACAGAGTCGAGGTGGAGGGGTCAACAGACGGTAGACGATGGAGTGGCTGCTGTCTATGGTACTTTGTCTGTTGGGCGCCGTTTTGTCGTCTGCCGCGTACCTTCTGGGTGATGCCTCAACTGTTGGTAGATTCGCTACACCAAAACAATTGACAACACTGGGTGCTGGTTGTAGAATGCTGGTGGTAGACTCGCGGCTGCAGATGTAAGATAAGGCGCGCTCTGATTTGCTATTCCGAGCCATCTACAGGGACGCGTCAAGCTTGGGATCTACCGGTTACTCTTAGCCTGCTATATAGTAGCACGTGGGCATTTGTTTCGGGAGTTGATCGTGATTGGAGCAAGTAGATCCCTGTTGGGGCCGGTGGCTGCACTTGCCGGACTCGCGGTTCTTCTGGTCGTGATATTGTTCGTCGGCGCTGCCTTATCAGCCCCGGCACCGATAACGGAACCTGCTGCTCAGGGGCCAAAGCCGAGGCAAGGTCGCTTCGGCAGCACAGGCCAGAACAATGCCTCCGCATACATGGAGAGCTATGGCTATAAGGTGGATGCTGTAGGTCTGCCAAAGAAAGCCGATGGCAGCCTTGATGAAGATTCGGTTGTGATGCTGATGCCAGTGCAATCCCCGCAATTTGACCCCGATAAACGCACTATCAATGATTCAGGGACCATCAAGCAGGTCTCCCAGGGCTTAATCGCTTGCAAACGCTCGTTCCCGAAAGCCTCCAAAATCGCCGTGGGGCTAGAGTGGGGGGAGAGCATTGTAATGTTCCCGGCACAGGCAGCCATCCTGCAGGCATTGCAGGATGGCAAGATAAGTACAACCGATCTGTGGTTGCAGGTAGAACCAAACATCGTGGTGATTGATGCCACCGCCTGGCAGCCTCTCTACGACACCAACTTTATATCGAAGGACTTCTCAGGCGACCGCGACCTGGATAGAGGTCTGCCTCCCGATGCCGAACGTCTTGTCAAGCGGCAGGGGCAGATAAGATTGCAAACGTCAACTGCATATCTTCCCACCGGCAGTGGCAGTAAGGCTGCTCTTATCGCTACGATTTCTGACAATGAGGCCAAGCCGCTCTCCAGCACGAACGTGGAGTTCACCTTCACGCAGCAGGGGCAAGACCCCCAACTTGTCACCTCCTCTGCAACCGGGAATGATGGCGCCGCACGGGCTTCGTTACAGGCTCCTCCTCAAGCGCAGGGCCAACTCACCATCAGGGCCACTACCAGCGACACGCTATCTATCGCTTCCGTGCCGATACTTGTAGGGCCTCCGGTCACGGGGACCGAGGCGATAAATGCGATTGTGGGAAGTCTCCGCTTGCAAGGCTTCAACGTTCTGAATGTCTTCCCGGAGGAGGCGCAGAGCGCCGGCGGTACGGCGGTAAAGGGAGCCTCCATCATCGCAGAGATTGGGGCGCCACGCCTCGATGCACGAGTGCGTGGTCAGATCCTCAGCATGGCAGGCACGGTCTTCGCTATTTATGGAGAGGCTGAGACTGCTGCCCCGGTCCTCATCTATAGGAGCCAGGGAAGGCCCTACGAGTTGATCTTTCAGGTCGCCAGAAGGGAGTGGGATAACTGGATTGATGGCACCATAAGCGAAGCTCAGTTGTGGGAGCGCATACCCCTCGACAGGATAATAGACGCAGAAACAGGACAACCCATCGCCCAGAGGGACTTCATAAACAAAAACTTTGGTACGGACGCCGCCGCATTTGAGATTAGCACCCCAAAAGCTATTGAAAGCAATCTTGTGCGAGAGTCGTGGGGTGACCAGCTTTATTCGGGGAAACTGATAGTGCCGGTGGGAGCGGTTGCAGACAGCTTCGAAGTGGCGAGCCGTGCAGGGCAGGCGGAATTCGCAATATTCGCGTCAACGGACCCCGTGGAACCGTTATACAGGTCGGTCCAGGACATCAGTAATGGCAGCGGATTGCGGCAGCTAAGCCTAGTGACGGGGCAATATACCCTCTCCGTCGAGGGCAATGCGGCGCCGGCCTCGGTTCGCCTGGCATATATAGAGCATCTGGCAGGCTCTGGCGAGCTAACACGCTGATAGAGCAGCATTATGGCCTTGAGATGAGATGCACAAGTTGAAGAACGTTCTATTTAGGGTTCAAGGTTCGCGGTCATATATCGCGTTGCCTAAACTCCTGCTCTTGCTGGCTATAGCGGGGCTGGCGACTCTCATGTCGGTAACTACAACTACTTCCAGCGCACAGGGAATACGGGTACAGGTGACCGATGTGAAGGCGGTGCAGGTCATCGAAGACGTACCTCTGGTCGCGGGTAAGGCGACCGCAGTGAAGGTAAACCTTACCGCCAGTGCCCGAACCCAGGCCACGATCGAGGTAAAGCTTGGGGCCAGCGTCAAGTCGCGGGTGGTCACCCTCGCTAAAGGCGCAAATACTATCTATATACCTGTAGATCCACCCAGCGGTTCCGGCAACCTGGAAGTCACAGCCCGCGCGATCAGACCAAGTGGCAATCAAGTGGCGAAGCGGGCCAATGTGGTATCACTCCAGCGCAACTTCATGAAGGTGCTCTTCCTGCCGGTAGACTGGACCGACCAGGACAGAGCAAAGCACTTTTCGGCCCAGTACAACACCTTTGTGGCTGCAAGCAGTAATTTCTTCAAGGCGAGTTACCCGCTTCCTGAGCAGAACATCCAGATCGGATCGACCCAGTCAACACATATGCTGACCGCAGATCAGCGCGCGATAGCTGACGCTCAGGGCAACTTCAACTGGCCCGCTATCACCGACATGTACTCTTCTATTGCTGCCGCTGGCCATAGGATCATGCCCGATGCCGATCTGGTCGTGGGTGTGCTGCCACCCAAGTGGTATGCTCGCAACTTGAACGAGCCTAACGTGATAGGTCTGGAACTTCACGCTGTGCGCTCCATCGTGTCGAGCCAGGTTGACGCCGGGTCCTCGACGCTTGCTCATGAGACCGGCCATGTCTTCGGCCTGGTGGATGATTACAACTTCGATATCAACCCACCGAAGATCGGCAATCGCATCAATGTGCCGGGCTACTGGCTTGCCAACTCGCTCCAGATCGGTACGGGTGGGAAGCCGGTTTATTACTCTTTCATGGGGGCAGAGGACGCCGGCTCTCGATACTGGGTGGACCGGGATACCTATATGGCGATACTGCAAAGACTGCAAAGCGGCACGGGGCCATGACGAATTACGAATTACGTCGCTTCGCTCAAATTACGAATTACGAATTACGAATTAGAACGATTCAATCAATTCGTAATTCGTAATTCGTAATTCCCGAAAGGGATTATGAATGACGGGTACAAAGGAGGTGATACACAAAGATATGGAACTATTCTATTCGGTAATCGGGCAGACCCTGCCGCCTATTCAGGCACGTAATAGCTTTGACCTGGTCAACTTTCTCTTGAACGCGGTTGCTGCTCTGCTTTGGTCGGTGGTCGCCTCCCTCATCTTCTCACTCATCGTGATTGTTGCCATGCGCATCTTCACGGTGCTGACGCCGGGAATAAACGAGATGGATGAGTTGAAAAAGGGCAATATAGCCGTAGCACTCGTCATGATGAGCTTCATCCTCGCAGTAGCAGCCGTCGTAGTGGCCGTGCTCTTAAAATAGTTGCAAACGCCAATCGCCCTTGAGGGTCTTAGCTCGTTCAGCCAGCAATCAAAACTTAGACGGAGGTAGCTTCGACAATGCCACTAAAAGCGTTCGACGAAAACGGCATCTGCCCCAAGTGTGGGGCACGGGACATCAGTATGCAGTATTGTAACGATCAGCACGCCGCTTCTGAATACTCTTCGGAAGTGGCTATAGAGCACATGCATAGGCAATGCGCCAGATGCGGCTACCCCTGGATCGAGGCTTGTCTCGACGCTGCCTCTGCCGAGGCGAGCGCAGCCCCGCAATAAGCGAAATGTACTTCCCCTTCGGGAATTATGAGTTTTGAATTACGGTTCCAGCTCATTCAATTCATAATTCATAATTCGTAACTGGAGGGTTGGCGTGATGCTCCGTCCAGCATAGCGCGATACGTGGAGGGTGGGAACTGATGAACGTAGCGCAGGGAAAAGCGGACGCTGGGCAAACAGTTAAGCGCCCGGCCACCTATGATCTTAAAGCTTTACTGATTCGTGTCGCCTGGTTGTCGATCCTGCTCGGTCTTGGCATGCAAGCTTTGCTGGTTCTCATAAGAATAGGCAATATCCCGGAGTTGCAGCCGCTAGCAGCCGAGTTGGTTCAGAAGGTCTCCTGGGCGTTCGTCGTCTGCATGGGGCTTGCTGTAGGCATGGGGGTATCGCAGGCCTCCCCACCTGTCATGGGGCTTGCCGGGCTGATTGCGGCACCGGTCGGCTTCTATGTGGCCCGCAGTCTTCACAAAGGCACAGCCGAGTTGCTCGGAATATCCACAACTAGCGCCGCTGGTCCGGACCCATTTCTTATCGCCCTACTGAGAGGCGTCGAGTATCTCTGCCTGGCTGCGGCAATTGGTTGGTTGGGGCGACGAGCCTGGGCAGGGGCTAAAGCCTATATTACGGCCGGACTCGTGGCAGGGCTTCTGTTCGGGGGCATGTTCCTAGCCCTCACGTCGCAGAGCGCTCCATCGGCTGCCGCTCTCTTCGCCTGGGGCGTAAACGAACTGGTGTTCCCTGTTGGCTGTTCACTTATCCTCTTTGTGTCCGAGAAGCTAGGTAAAAGCGTATTGTCGTGACATGGAGGCTCACCCGGGCGAAGTGTAAAAGATGGCAGCCAGGGTGAGCAAGGCAAGATAGGCAGTCGCTCCCAGCCCCAGCACGGTCTTGCCTGGCTTGACCCGCATCCGACCGATAGTTGTTATCAGCCACAGCGCCCCGCCTAAAGCAACATAATAGAGCGCCACCAACGAGGAATTCACGCTCTCCAACTCGGCGGAAGCCCAGGGCAGTGCTCCCCACAGTTCGACCCACCAGAGGAGCCAGGACGCACAGGGCCACACCAGCAGACCGGCTAGCTCGCCCAGAGGTTGGAACAGGCTTCCCAGGATGCCCGCGGCCATGCCTGAAATCATGAGGGGAAGCAACGATACCTCTGCCATCAGAGTGGCCGGGATCGAGACGAATGATACTTGATGAGTCAGCAAGGCCGCCAATGGCACCACCCCTACCTGCGCCCCGAAGCTGGCGGCGATAGGCAGCTTCAGAACTGTTGGCATTCGTAGCAGGCCAAGGAGTGTATAAAAGTGCGGCGCGATATAAATGATACCCATCGTC
>JBDSDS010000372.1:0-2921 GCA_039920445.1 Chloroflexia bacterium | reverse complement strand
AGGGTAAGCAGCAACGTAACCCATGCCCCATCGGCGCTCAGTCCGAACCATGTCATATAGACCAGCACGAACAGGCCGACAGGTATGAAAAGGCCCAGGCTAATAATCAAGCGGAGGGCCAGAGTTTCGCGGAAAAGATGGGCCGCTTGCCGACCCTCTCCCTCTTTGGCGACCTCACGCGTGAGTAGCGTGCTCAAGCCCCAATCGGAGATAGTGCCCGTGTACATCAGCACTATGCCCGCCAGGAAGTAGTCGGCCAGCTTTCCTGCGCCCCCCCCTATGAGCCTGTACTGGACGATGAGGTACCCCAGCATCAGCAGTTTGGTGAATATCTGCGCCAGGAACGGGTTGAGCGTATTGGCAGCCACCCTGCGCCCCCAATGCCCGGTCTCAGGCACGGGAGGTTCGATTTCGCTGGCGGTGGTGTGGTGTTTCAAGTTGTTAGTTGTTGGTTGTTAGTTGTTGGTTCGTAGTAGTCTTAATAACTAACAACCAACAACTAACAACTAATTGAGGAGTCTGAGGCCGATTATCAGCAGGACGGTGAGGGCCATGAAGGCAATCAGGGATAGGCCGATGCAACCTATTGTTACTACACCTGCCTGGCCGCGTTTCGCCTGGGCCTTGCGGGCGGCGGCTTCCTCCAGGATGATGCTGTACTGCTCGCCAAGCCCTTCCTTTTCCATCACCTGTCGCATGGAGCCTTCGTGTGCTTTTACGTATGCGTTGAAGTCGGCCCAATTGGTGAAGGGTGTGGACCTGTTGGCTGTGTAGTTTGGCACTTTGCGCCATAGCTCGTAAGCGTCCGAGCCGAGGCTGTCCGGTCCTTCGGCGTCTATGCGCCTGTAGAGCCGGACGCGCTCAGGGTCTTTACTCGATATTAGGAGCAGGACAATCTTATCCCACATCTCCCGTGATGGTGTGGCGGGATGCTCGTCAACGGCATGCGCCGCCCAGCGTTCATAAAGCCGGTCGAATGGGTCGCCGGAGTTTTCGGTCTTAGGTTTGGAGTTCCGCTTTAGCATAATCAGGCCTGGTTAGAGACTTGTATAAACATCGAGCATGGTGCGTGCAGCCGCTTCCCATGTGAACCTGGCTACTCGTGGCGGCCCCTCGGCTCGCAGTCTGACCTTGAGTTTATCATCGTACAGCGCACGCTCCAGACCTTCTGCTATGCTCTTCACCGACCGGGCATCTACCTTGACAGCCACATCGCCTACCACTTCGGATAATGCACCGTCGTTGGATACAACCGTAGGAACTCCGCAAGCCAGCGCCTCGGCAGCGGGCAGCCCGAAACCTTCGTAAAGGCTTGGATATGCGAATACGTCAGCCATATTATAAAGGAGGGGCAGGTGGTTGTCGTAAACATAATCTAGGAAGATTACTTTCCCACCCATACTGTTTATTCGCTCGGCAGCACTCAATATCGGATCGAATAGCCATCCTTTGCGTCCTGCCAGCACCAGGGCGACAGTCTCTCCTGAGCCGATGGCGGCTTTTCCCCTTGATACTAACAGTCCATATGCCTCTACAAGGCGCTTCAGGTTCTTGCGCGGCTCCAATGTCCCGACGTGCAGGATGAAGTTATGGGGTAGCCCCAGTTTGTCTCGTAGGGTTTCTATCGCGCCCTGTGCTGCTCCCTTTTGTAATGGGCGGAATCTTGCATCCACCCCATTGTACGCTACCACCACTTTCTCCTTTTGGACACCCAGGAGACGTATGACATCGCGCTTGGTTTGTTCGGAGACGGCGATCACTCGGTCGGCGCGGCGCACGGCGGCGGGCACTGCCTTGCTGAGAAAACCGGCAAGCTTCGGCTCTGCATGCTCCGGCACGACCATGAATGACATATCATGCACGGTAATCACATCGGCCCCGCTTCTGTGTGGGGGCGACACGAAATCGGGCGAGTGCATCACATCACAACGACCTGTAAAGAGGTCTACAGGCATAGGTAGGCGCAAACGCTGCCAGACGGCGAACATCTGGCGCACGGAAAGTGGTATGCCGACGGGCCGGAAGTTGGGGTGCCGTGCGAAGAGCATATCTGCTTGCTCTGTCTCAGGCGTAGGACGCGGAAGTCCTCTTGCCGCGTAGAACAGCGAGTAATCATTCTCATTGTCAAGCTCCGCCAGCGCGCCGACCAGCGACCGCGTATAACGCGCTACCCCCGCCCCAGGGTATATGCCGGTGGTGTAGTCGAGAGCTATTTTCATAGTTGTTAGTTGTTGGTTGTTAGTTGTTGGTTATCAGGAAGCGATAGTTAGCTGTAGACGAGTATATGCCACTAACAACTAACAACTAACAACTAGCGTCGCCTGCTGATTAAGTAAAGTACCAGCCCGCCAACGATGAGGCTCCAGTAGTTGATGAGGCGGTCGAGCAGGGCAATCGATATGGCTAGCTGATGATCGACGAAGAGGCCGAGCGCCAGGGTGACAGCACCCTCTACGATGCCCATACCTCCGGGCGTGAGAGGCAGGGTCGTCAAAAGCGAGCTAAGGAGTGCGATAAATATAACAGCCGACAGTGTGACGCTGCTGGCGTCGAGCGATCTGGTGACGAAGAAGAGCCGCCCGCCCTCCAGGAGCCAGATAACTATAGTGTATCCCAGCAGTACAGGTATGCTGTTCCGCTTGAAAGAGCGTAGGATGCCGTTTTGGAACTGCGTGAACTTCGGCTTATAACGAGTGGGCACAAAGTGGAGTATCAAGTGCCCATAGAAACGCAGCCCCACAAGCCCCAATAATAGAACGACGACCATTGCGACCCCAAGCAGCATCACCAGACCGAGGTTGAAGTCCTTGCTGCTGGAGAGCCTGTTCTGCCCCACAAGCGTGAACGACATCGAGAGGAGGCCGAACAGCACCAGCAAGTCTATCACCCGCTCGGCCAGTATCGTGCCGATAGTGCTTGAG
>JBDSDS010000371.1:0-7380 GCA_039920445.1 Chloroflexia bacterium | reverse complement strand
CATAATAGCAGAAGGCTGCGCCCGCGACGAATGCTATCCCGATGAAAGGAAGGCTGAAGAAAAGGAGCCGCTTTTCGTTTGGCTTCAGCCCAGGGGCCAGGAAGCGCATGATCTGGTAGACAATCAGTGGTGTAGAGAGGCCAAGACCTACACTGAAGGCTACTTTCAAGTAGGTGCCGAACGTCTCTGTCGGGTCGATAGCCTGGATGGTATACGGTCCCGCAAGATTAATCAGAGTGCCCATGATCCTATCTATGAAAAGAAAGGCCAGGGCAGTTGTCAGGGCCACGCCGAGTGCGCTCTTTACGAGACGGTCACGTAGCTCTTCAAGGTGCTTGACTATCGGTTGCGAAACGTCGAGGTTGGGACTTTTCTTGGGCCTCGACGGCAACGGTAGTTTAAGCCTGCCCCTGGCGGATATGGCACTCATCTATCTATATCTCCCTGAAAATGTACGGGGGATGCTGGTCCATTTATATCGTGGGTGTGGGCGCTGAGGTTGTCGAGGTCTGTTCTGCCTTGACGGGAACAGGTACCGCTACCGGCTCTTCAGATGCCTGACGGAACTCTTTGATCCCCTTGCCCAGCGATCCAAATACCTGGGGCAGCTTGCCCGCGCCGAATATGATCATTACCAGCGCCAGTATCAATATTAATTCTGTCGGTCCAAGTCCGAGCATTATTTTTCTCCTTTATTATCTATAGCTTCTGTTTGTGTAACCTCAACAGGCTCAACAGGGGTACCGAGGTTGCCAGGTGCCTGGGCCGCGTGTGCCGCCTGGTTCCATGGGAAATGAGAGGTGGCAGCGGCTGTTTGAGCCGCCGTAGGCGGCGCAGGTTGCGCCTCAAGCGAAATTACTGAGCGCAACTCGTCGGTCTGGGCTTTGAACTGTCCCATCACACGGCCAACATTGCGTCCTACTTCCGGGAGCTTCTGTGGTCCCACTATGATAAGAGCTAGCGCCATAAGCACCATCAGTTCACCCGCGCCAATACCAAACATGTTGTCTCCTGCTCTGGAAAGCAAATGCCTTCCTGTTATCTGTTGTAAGTAGGTGAGGCGGCGTTCAATGACGTAAGCATGTGGCTCGCCTCACTTATTAGAGGTAGGCGCAATAAGGCATAGTTATATTGAGCCTACTGGTCTACCTGATTAGGCTTCGACTTGATCCTTTTCCTGCTGGTTCTCGCGTGAGCGAACATGTAGCATTGCGCCAACCGCCGCAGCGCCGAGGCCGGCAGCTATTGTCAAAGGATTCAAGAACGAAGGAGCGCCGGTTTTCGGCATGCCGCCGGGCATCTGTAGCAGAGGTCCAACCGCCGCCAGTACTTCGTCCAGGGTCTTCGGTGAACCGAAGGCCGGGGAAGGCTCAGCATCACCCATCACTGCGCGGAGGACGGATGCGTGCATGGCTTCAATATCGTGGATTGAGGCCGCCGCCGCGAGCAGGTTTTTGTCCTGCAAGAGAGGGGCAGCGCCCAGGTAGGCTCCCGCGCCCACTTCCTCAACCGTAGCGAAGAAAGCGACTGCCGCTTCCTGGCTGGTGAGGTTAGGGAAGCTGTAGCTGGCCTGTTCGGCGACAGGCGTTCCGCCCAGCTTGGTGATGGTGTCTGTGAGAGCTACGACGTGCGCATTCTCATGGGCTCCGAACTCCTGGAAGTAGCCGGCGACCCGACCGCTCAACAGTCCGCTTGCGTTAAGGGCGCGATAAGCGGCGTTTTCGATGTGCTCCAGGGTAAGGGCGAACATCAGGATGTCCATGTCGCTGTTCAAGCTCTGGGCGGACGCAATGCGCGCGCCAAGTAGCTGACCTGGGGTAAGCGCAGATGCGCCAAACAAGGCTGCCGCGCCGAGTGTTGCCCCTGAGCCGATCAGGAACTTGCGGCGGGAAATGCCGTTCACAGTGCCCTCTCCGTCAGGCATGATATTGTTGCTCATATTAATCTCCTCTTTGTTCCGGTAAATCTTAGCTTGTCAAGGATTACTTTTTGAAGAACGGCGCGACTATCGCCAGCACTTCAGCCGGGGTCAGGGGCGCTATAAAAGCGTCGGGGACCGGCTTCGGGTCGTCCTGCAGGAAGCGTATGAGGGCAGTATGCCTGCCTTCGACCTGCATGATGCTTGCGGCAGCAGCCAGAATATCTTTGTTCTGGATGAAACCTGCTGCGCCCAGGTAGGCGCTTACGCCAACTTGCTCTACAGTTGCCAGAAGGCCAAGTACTCCAGCGCGGTCGTTGAGCGCGGGGAGGTTGTATTCAGCCTTGGCTACGGGAGTTCCACCCAACTTCTGGATGGTCGCAAGGATTGCGTCCACGTGCGCCTGCTCGTGCTGGCCGAAGAGCGTAACGTACTGCAGGTCGCGGCCCTGCAACTTGCCACTTGCGACAACTACCTTGTAAAGTTCTGCTTCAAAGAACTCAAGGGTTAGCGCATAGTTGAGGACCTCAAGGTCGTTCTTGAACGGTGCGTCTTGAGCAAATGCCAGCCCTCCGCCCTTGCTTGCTGCCAAGGCAACCGCGCTCAGCATAGCCGCACCCCCAAGCGCCACGGCGCCTTTGGGAATCTGGATACTGCTCATGCCTGTATCGTTCGGGAATTCCATATTCTTCTCCTCTTGATTTCTAGGGTCGATTACCCGGCTTATCCGGCTCACCCTATTCCCGTTTCTTCGGGTATAGGTGCTGTGTTAGTATACGACATCAACGCCATAATGGATTTTTCTCCACAATTCCACGACTTTTGAGTTATCATCGCACATGTGAATATTAAGAAGACGCTGATGGGGGCACTAACGTCTTCTTGTACTATATTTAGAAGGTGTTTGTCTAGCGTTGTACGTTTACGACACCTAAATTCGGCTCGCTGAATAGAGGTACGTAATTTGCCTGGAATGCCTGAAGCGCTTCTCTACTCCATCGGCTGCTGTGCTCAACGCCGGTGAGGTCAAACTCCGTAATTACTATGGAGAACCGGCCTCGGTTGACGTCTTGCACTAATCGTGACTGGTCCCAGGCTTCTGCTTCGGCGAGCACGGCCATGGCTGCGGGATCGTCATAAATGACCAGCCTATCGTTTTTGAGCACAATCCAGTTGTCCTCTGATAGAATATCGCCCGGTGTTTTCACGAGCAGCTCGGACACCTTCTTCATATATTCGGCACGCTGCGCCAGAGGGGTGGTTAACGGTGGATACCAGAACTCTGGAGGCTGCCTGTAAATCATACCGACTTGCGCGAACGCCAGAAGCAGCACGCCACCTTTCAAGAATGCCCAATCAAGCCTCATCCTCCGGCTTGAGTTGTCCAGCCATTGCCATACAGTACCCAGCGCCGCGCCGAGTGTTAGGCACAGCAGCGCCAGTATATCGAGGAACTGGTTGTACTTGGCTACAGGTAGATCGCCCGGATCACCGAAGTTCGCTGTAGGTAACGCAAATATTACAAGAGTAAAAGGAATGGCTACAAGCAAATAAATGGCGCTCAATTGTGGCACACCCTTACTCTTCAGGGCGTGCCACAGGGCGAGGACAGCAAACGCCAGCCCGCACATAATTAGCATGGCATGGTACGTCCAAAGGACATTCACGTTACGGGGGTCCTTCGACCTTCGCCCATAAGCACTAGCAGCCCACCAAGCAACCCCCGGGCCAGAGCGGGCATATCTTTTTTTGAGTGTGCCCCACACGTAGACAGCAACCCGGCAGCGTGACGTTTCGTTTCGGCGTAGACTCAGGCCCACATAAGAGCGCCCACCCCTAGTGTTCCGATAAAGGAGATTAGCCGTCCACTTACCAGATTTAGGCCCCATATCTTCATCGCCAACGCATTAAGTAGGTAATAAAAAGGCGGATGGGTTGCTGAGATAAAAAGATCGGGGGTATGTGGGCGATAAATGTTCACGTTCTGCGCTATGAGCCACGAGGAGCTAACGTTCACACCCTCGTCGTAATTGAGCTGCCAGGGGAAAAGTAAAGCACTCCAGGAATAGGTGAGGAACTCGACCAGCCTCGACATGAGCAGCAAAACCAGGAATACCACGGCCAGTGACGGTATCCACGGCACCGCATTAGCTATCACGGCCACTATTACGGCCACTATGGGCCGCCCTTTATCAGGCTTCGGCAACGAGCGGTACTCTCCAGCTTCACGTTCCGGTTGCGAAATAGCGCCAATCTCAGCGGTTGGTAGGATGTTATCTGTGTTTATCGTGTCCAAAGTGATTTATCCTTGCATGCGAATTATGTCACGTGAATGGACTGTGGCCGGGCCTCGTGGGCGTGCTTATGGCTTATGCACTTCTTGACAGCTTCTATTCAGTCTGTGATACTTCCTGAAATTGGTACTAAGCTGATACCCTCTCTGCGGGCTGAAGAAAACCTCCAGCTGGCGATATCAGGTCATAGATATCGAAAAGAAAATGTCTCTGTTATCCCAAAATACTCCACTATAGTCCGGTTCGATACCATGGTGGTTATACTTGTGTGTTTCAACGAGGGCAGTTTTTCCAATTCTGTAGGCGATGCGCTGCGGGCGTGGGAACTCAGCAGCCGTCGCATCCTTAGGGTGTGGGAAGCGCCTGACTAGATTATACCCACACAGAAGTGGCGTTACGATAGCCTGGAGCGGCACTCGGAACAGATGCTGGTTTATGATAAGACGGAAGAGGTGCTAACGGACGGGCGTTCGCGTACTTGTCATTCTATTAAGTGACTCAGGCGCACTCCCTGGTGCGGGGCGGAGGTACAATGTCAGGCATAAGAAAGAACTCAGATGAGCGCACGTTGCTCGAGCGTGAAGAGGAGGAGCAGGCTCCAGATATGCGCTTGAGCAGTAAGCCGAGTGCGCCTGACGCCGGGCGGGAAGTGTTTGTGCATAGTACAGGTGTTGTTGAGCCTGGCGCCCGTATCGGCGACGGCAGCCGGGTAGAGGCGTTCGCCCATGTTCTCGACGGAGCGACTATTGGCCGTGACTGCACTATCGGCGACCATGTTTACGTTGGCAGCCATGCGCAGATTGGCGACAGGGTAGATATTATGCCAGGTGTTCAGATAGGAGATAACATTGTACTTGAGGACGAGGTGATTATCGGACCAAATGCCACATTCACGTACGATTTGCCCTCACAGGGCAACCCGACTACGCAACATACCAAAACGATTGTTCGCCAGGGCGCGTCTATCGGGGCTAATGCGACTATAACGGCAGGCACCATTATAGGTAGGAACTCAATGATTAGCGCTGGGGCCGTAGTTACCAATAATGTGCCGCCTTACGCTATCGTTTCAGGTAATCCAGCACGTATAACCGGCTATGTGTCGTCAAGCCCATTGCCCAGCTTGGAAGTAGCCAGGCATGTAGAACTTCCTGGCACTATACAGGTGCGTGGGGTCCAAATATGCACCCTACCAGTTTTTATAGATCTGCGTGGCAACTTGTCGGTGGCCGAGTTCGAACAGCACCTACCTTTTCTGCCCAAAAGATACTTTGTAGTTTTCGATGTCCCCAACGAGCAGGTACGGGGAGAGCACGCGCATAGGACGGTGCATCAGTTCCTGGTGTGTGTAAACGGCTCCTGCTCAATCGTCGCCGATGACGGCAAAAACCGCGAGGAGTTCCTGCTTGACAAGCCTAACGCTGGTCTATACATCCCGCCCATGATCTGGGCGACCCAGTACAAATATTCTCAAGATGGAGTGCTTCTTGTTCTGGCATCAGATAAATATGATCCCGCCGACTACATCAGAGATTATGATGAGTATATAGAAGCCGTGAAGAGCATGAACAGCGCATCGCAGAGCAACAAGGCATGATGGCTTCGCCAAATGGGTGTCGGATAGCTACTATCAGCTGCCTCGGGCGTTGGTCTTCCTGTGGGATGTAGTACGCGTCACTCCTCATTCGGAAGGGCAACAATCTGGACTTGGCCCGTTTCCCTGGATCGGTATCGGCACCTCGCTAACTTTTCGTTCAGTCACGCAGTTTGGTTCGAGCACATTCCCTGAGATTGGGAAGTTCATCGCGCCACAGGTAATGGACACGATGCTACTCCTGCTTTTTATGATGCTAGCGATATTGAATTTGCGTTAGGTCGTATCCTATACACCTTCCAACCCAGCAAGTACGGTGGTTAATTGAGTAAACCAGATGACCCAATGGCAACCACGACCCCTATTCGCCCCTCTAGCAGTAGCCAGGCGGAGCGCGCTAGAGTTGCAGGCATGTTAACTAGGGTATCCGTGACAGCCCTTCTGAAAGGGCTGATTCTGCTCGTTGCCCTGGCTTATGTCCTTTCGATAAGTTACGAAGCTCTCACCCATCGGCGTATGGACAGGTCTAATGGCATCGTAGGTCCGCTAATGCACGGAACGAGTGTAGGCCAGAGCTTTGTTGCGCGCTATGAGAACCTCTCAGGTGTGGAGGTCTTGATTGGCACATATGGCCGGGGGGCTAGCCCTTCTAAAGCCACCCTGGTTATGCATCTACGGTCCTCACCTTCCCCCGGCCTAGACATGGCTACTGTCACTCTGCCGCCCCAGCAAGCCATCGGGGAGAACCCCTGGTATACATTCAAGTTCCCACCTATAGCGGATAGTCAGGATAAGACTTTCTATATAGAAGTGGAGTCGCCCGATGGCCGAGCTGACAATGGCCTTACCCTGTACTGGTGGGAGTCCAATCCTGGGTTACCTACAGATCCCTATCCACAGGGCACGGCCTACCGTAACGGCACGCCCCAGGGAGGAGACCTGGCCTTTGGCCTCAACTACGCTCCCTCACCCATCAAGGCGTGGGCACAGATGGGGAGGGCTGCCTCTGCCAACGTCCCACCGGCATTCATTCTAATCCTGTTGCTAATGGTGGTTCTCTTGGTCTACATAGCTTACCGGCTCCAGGCCCTCTTGCGGCACTCAGACGCGCGTAAGCGGCTGCTAGCGCGATGGTCTCTACCATTTGTGCTGGGAGTGGCGCTACTCAATGGACTCCTGTACCTCTTTCTTATACCACCCTGGCAGGGGCCGGATGAGCACGGGCACTTTGCTTATGCAGCCCTGCTCGACAAGTACGACCTGAACGTCAGCCGGGTGCAGAACCTCCAGTGGCAGGTAGGGGGCGCGGACCGGAATGAGATTGTTGTTATGAAAAATGCTCTGTGGGCCTCTATGGTTCGGCACGATTGGACACTCAGGCTCCGGGGCTACCCCACGCCCGGCTCCCCGGTCTTGCCCATAGGAAGCGCAGACCTCTTTACGGAATTTGTCTGGGAAATACGCCAGCCCCCACCTTATTACTGGCTGTGCGCCGTCACCTTGCGAGCGGCACGAGTTATAGGGATCGAGGCTGATCCCTACGCCAACCCTGAGGTCGCGCTCACGCTCATGCG
>JBDSDS010000370.1:0-8366 GCA_039920445.1 Chloroflexia bacterium | reverse complement strand
CGTCGCTCATGCCTCGGGCGAAGCGGGCAAATAGCTCCACCTCGTCCGGAGGCACGTTGAAGCAGCCTGCAAGCAGATCGGCAATCTGCCTCGACGGGCGGCGCGTACCAGCCTCGAATTTGCGCACGCTGTCGGGCGAGCACCCTATGCGCTCTCCCAACTGCTCTTGTGTCAGGCCGAGCACACCGCGACGCTCCTTGAGCCATAGACCGAATGTCGTGGCGCTCATGGTGCTCCCTTTTTGTCCCGCTTTTGTCCGGTGACTGTGCCGACCATTATAGCCCAACTCCTCATATCATGTGAACGGGCGGCGATGACCTTACTGTAAATCTCGGCTCGACCCATATTTACTCAACTTCTAGAGAATATAAAGGAGATCAAAATGAAAAAGATACACCTGTTCATAGCCATGTTGTTTGCTTTCGGCGTTGCCGCGATGTTGGGAATAATCAGGCCCGGCGGGATAGTTTCTGCCGCCCCCGTGCGTCAGGGTGAGGACCTTGTAGCTTCTTCAATGGCATTCGCCGACGCTTACAATGCGGGAGACACCGCAAAAATGAGACAACTCGCTGACCCCGCATTCCAGCAGGTCGGCGGCACCGGGGAGAAATTGGACCTCAACGGCTTCGCAAACAGCACAAGCAGCGGCGTGCGTGTTACCCTCTCCAACTGCAAACTAACCGGCCCCAATGTAGTGAGCTGTGATACCGTCCTGAGTGGTGGACCAATCCCGCCTCTGGCACACCCCTGGACCGAGACAAGCGTTCTCACCTTCGCCAACGGCAAGATCACACGTCTCGATGAAACCCTCTCAGCCCAGACCGCCCAGGACCTGCAGGCTCTCGCCGCTCCCGGCATGCCTTCCACAGGCACGGCTGACCCGGCAAGCCCACTCGTGGCTATCTTGATGGCCTTGCTTCTGATCGCCTGTGGCGGGCTTACTCTCAAGGTTATTTCCCCTCGCATCGATACGCGATAGATCAGCGGCGGCAATGTCAGCATCAACCCTAAGGCGAATTAGCATGGACAAGCAACGACAGCCCAACTCCTCCTCTCTATTCCTTGTCCGCCTCTGGGTGGACGAGGCGGGAGAAGAGGAGAAATGGCGAGGGAGATTGGTACACGTGTTGAGCGGTCAGGCTCACGACTTCCGCGACTGGCCTAACCTGTCTCGCCTGCTCATGGAGATGATGCCTGGCCCAGACGCGAAACCTAGCCAGGAGACGCACGACGGTTGAATTGCGTACTTTATCGTTGAGGAGAACACCCACATGACAGACCTAGATGATGTTGCCCTGAGAATCCTGAATGGCCGGCATATTGCCACCCTAGCAACCCAAAACGGCAATGGCCTAATCCACCTCACAGCAGTGTGGTATATGTACAAGGATGGCAATCTCTTCGTAACTACAAACTCAAAGAGCCGCAAATTCCGTAATATCGAACGAAGTTCCACAGCATCTATGATGATCGATACGCGAAAACCGGGGTTCGAGTACGGACTTACCGCATCTGGAACGACCTGCGCGATCAAAGGCGATAAAGCTCGGCTCATGAGCTGCCAAATCCACGAGCGTTATCTCACCGAAAAAGCGCTCAGCGACCCCCAGATTAGCGGCTTTTTCGCGGCTTATGATGATGTTGTGATTCGTTTGTCACCACAGTCATGGGTATCCTGGGACATGGGACAGCCCAACATGCAATGCTTCGATGGCAAACTCAGCACCGAAACGGGTTATTTATACCCCTTTGAGACATATTAACAATCAATATTCCAGGCTAAGAAGCCGCTTCGGTCAAGGCGGATACTGTCGGCCACCTGTTCTTGCGTACTCCCTAACTCTCCACCTGAGCAATAGCCTCCGTAGGCGACGCCCCGCCGTATATCACCGACAGCACCCCCGGCAGATACCCGTCCATAACAGCCAGGTTGTCGTACACCAACCTCTTCACAAGCGCCTTATTGAGCCTGTCCCCTTCAACATCGATGCTTGTCTAATAGCGCACCTCCACATCGTTATAATCCATCTCGAAATTACCGATCAGCAGCCCATAGCTCGCCTGCGTCAAAAAAAATCTCCCACCAACGGCCTCTTGTTCTCAGGCACCTTCACCGGGCAGTAAGAATAAAAGAGCATCATATCCTTGTCTTCTTCAGCCTTGGCGAAGCAAGACCACGTCCCGCTCTTCCCTGCATAATTCAGGCTGAGTGCAGGCTTCCCCTCGATCTCCACATAGACCTATTCCTCCTCCTTGAAGAACTGGACTGTTGCATCATAAATAGTCCCCATCTTGTGTCCTCCGTTACTCGTACTTATTACGATGTGCTGGTATTATGTAAAGCGAGAACTATATCCCATACCAGGATGCTCTCACCTCAGACTTTATCATCGTCGATTGCCCCTTTTCATGGACCCGTCAACAATAGTTCATGCCCGCAATCCGGGTCCAGCCCAATATAAGACGGGACCCCATCCACAACTCCCCGTAATGCGCCAACGCGGTAAGTGTCACAGGCGTTACACTGCCCATACACAAGCAACGGGTCAAGCGGAAAGAGCGGCGCTCGCTCATTATGAAGGTTAGGACGCTTGGTGTAATCAGGCGCTTCGCCGGGTGGGTAAAGCAACAGACTCGCTTCCGCATCCCCAGGCGCGGTCATAGGCGGCATCGGCATCGTGGCTATGGCTCCCATAAGCAGTTGCCTCTGCCGTGGCGCATATAACTCGTACTCTATGAAGAAATCACTCGACGCGACCAGGGCTGCCAGGCCGCTCAATAATGCGTCAGCTACCTCGCCATCATGCTCGAATGACGCCCGCCCCTCCAGCCTCTTCCCCCGAATAATCTTGTATTGGTCCACCATCTCAAGCAGCGCCCTGGGTGATACCTCGCCCCGCGCCCCATACTCGCCCGTGTAGCCTAACTCCTCAGTCATTACCTTCTGCAAAGCATTGTAGGCATGCGCGATCTCCCCACCCTGCTTATCCAAATACCACGCCGAGAGCCTTTCTACCGGCCCATCCGGTGTCGCCTCAAGCCCCCTGGCTGCCCACAAAAGCCACTGCCCCGGCAGCACACGCTTCAAACTTCGCAGGCTCCGCCCAAGCGTCGGGTCTCCCTCAATCCGTCCCGTATACAACGCCTGCGAATACTGCCCGACAGCCACGGCCCCCAGATAAAACGTAATAACATCCGCCAGTCGCATCACCGCTTCATGCCGACCAGCACCCCCACCCTCATCACCCATATTCCGAGCAGCCTCAAACCACCGCGAGATAGGTAGTGGGTATCGGTACATCTCCTTAGCAGTTAGACGCTCCATGCAAAGATTGTAGCATATTTGCCATTAGGGGTCAGCTACCGCCATCAACGAAATGACGAAAAGAAGATGCAAAATGTAGGGGCGGACCTATGTGTCCGCCCTCTTTCCTGACCCCGTCCTACTGCGGCTTTCGCTTCGGCTTCGGCGCGTGAGGGCGTGTTCCACGATGAGCAGGAGCAGGTCTGCCATGTGCCGGTCTGCTGCTCGTCTTTCCAAACTTGGGCCGCCCAGGGCGCGCTGACTGGGAACGCCTCTCCTCCTCGGAAGCATCACGCCTGCTGGGTGGCTTTTGAGCAGGCTTGCCGTCGCCCGCCACCTCCACCAGCACCTTGCGTCCCTTGATAGTAGTGCTTCTAAGGGCATCTATAACCCGGTCGCGGTCGCCAGCGGGCACTTCCACAAATGCCACCCGGTCGTAGATATCGATAGACCCAATACTGCGGCCAGGTATCCCGGCTTCATTAGCGATTGCACCCACAATGTCACCGGGCCGTATCCCCGCCTCGCGCCCCAGGTTCATCACCAGCCGCACCATCCCATGCTCTACCCCGTCGCTGATATTGCGGGCCTGGGCAGGCTCCACCATATCGGTAAGCGGGCGGTCCACGTCGGACGCCATCTTGGCGGTGGCTGCGGCTATTTCAGCCAGGTCAAACTCCTCGGCAAGCTCGGTGACAAGTTGCATAAAGGGCAGCAGATTCCCCCCGGCTATCTTCTCACGGATCGAATCTTTCATCATCTCGCGCCTGCGTGCCTCTACATCGGCCAGCGAGGGAAGCCGCATCAGAGTCAGCTTCTGCCCGATTATCTTTTCGATAACTCGCAGCCACCTTATCTCCCTCGGTTGCACCAGCGTGATCGCTTTGCCCGCCCTCCCCGCCCGTCCAGTGCGCCCGATGCGGTGTACATACGACTCCGCATCCTGCGGTATCGCATAGTTGAAAACGTGTGTCACGCCTGTTATATCCAGCCCACGTGCTGCCACCTGCGTAGCCACTAACAGGTCCACCTGCCCGCTGCGGAAGCGTTGCAGCACCCTGTCGCGTTGTACCTGGTTCAGGTCGCCGTGCAGTGTCTCTGCATTGAAGCCGCGTGACTGTAGCGCCTCGCCCAGTTCGTCCACGTCCCTCTTGGTGCGGGCGAATATCATCGCCGAATCCGGCTCCTCACTATCGAGCAGCCTCGTCAGTACGTCCAGTCTGTTGCGCGGTGTGACTTCGACGTAGCACTGCTCTATAGTCGGCACCGACATCTGCGCCGACTCTACAGCCACGCGCACCGGGTCGTGAAGGTACTTCCGCGCCAGCTCAACTATCCTCTGCGGTATCGTAGCCGAGAAGAGCGCCATCTGCCTCTCGCCGGGGACCGTATCGAGGATGCCCTCAATGTCCTCGGCGAAACCCATGTCAAGCATCTCATCCGCCTCGTCCAACACCACGTACCTGACGTTGCTCAAGACGAGGGTGCCGCGCCGGAGATGGTCCAGCACGCGCCCCGGTGTGCCGATCACCACATGCACTCCACGCCTCAATGCGTGCAACTGCCTCTCTATCGGCTGGCCCCCATACACCGGCAGTACGCTGAGGTGCTTGAAATGCCCCAGCCTGTGTATCGCCTCCGCCACCTGCACCGCAAGCTCTCGCGTCGGGGCCAGCACCAACGCCTGTGTCTGATTTGCCTCAGCCTCCACGCACTCCACAATCGGGATAGCAAAAGCGGCGGTCTTGCCCGTACCTGTTTGCGCCTGCGCTATTACATCTCGCCCATCTATGAGAAGGCGTATCGTCTGCTCCTGAATAGGAGTCGGAGCCTCATACCCCAGGTCAGCAACCGTCTTGAGCATCCCCTCGCTAAGTTGTAAATCCGCAAATGTAACTTCCGCCATCGTCACTTCTCTCCTACCAACACTAAAATCTCAGTCCAGGCCGCAACCGGCATCCAGGGCCAATATATAGCAAGTTCTGTGCATCTGTTCGACACTGATCTCTCACCCCATGCATCAGGTTCAGTCGTCCATCGTCCCTCAGCCGCTTGACAATCCTCAGCCCCTGTTGCTACTATCTAAATAGCAACGACGCTTAGAAGGACCCCCATGAGCAACACCCCAACATCTGATTCCGGAGACCCTGACCACCACTTCGCCCCTCCGACCCCGCCCAGCAGCGCCGACTACCATCACGCCCGCTCTCCTCGTCTAATAAACGTGGGCAAAACCACGCGCCAGATAGATGCTGCTTCTTATGCAGCATTCCAGGCACAACAGCCAATAGACCCACGGCAGGTGTTGATCGTCGGCGTCTGCTCGGCCGGCAAATCGACCCTTGCGAGCAATCTCAAAGAAAAAGGCTACCGCGTCCGCACCTGCGCTCAGGAACATTCCTATGTGCCCCACCTCTGGCAACTCTCGAAGCCTGATCACCTCATTTACCTCGATGCTTCGCTCCCCACCATCCGGCGCAGGCGTCACGTTCGCTGGAACCAGTCTACACTCGATGAAGAACACCGACGCCTCGCCCATGCCCGCGACCACTGCGACCTCTACATCCCGACCGACGGCCTCCTCCCCGAAGATGTAGCCTCCCGAGTCCTGACCCACCTGAACAACACTCGCCCCCAACCCGACCTGTAGGATCACTAACTCCTGAGCGAACTATGCATTACAACTACCTGTCCGACGGCACCAACCTCACACCTCAAGACGTAGCGCTCATTGCCCGCTCGCATAACCCAGGCAACGGCAAGCCTTTCTCCTCAGTATCAATGTCGCCTGATGCCCAGGGCAGGGTCAACCGCTCCCGTGTCGTAGTTGATAGAATCGTGAGCCAGGGGGAAGTAGTCTACGGTATCACCACAGGCTTCGGAGCCTTCAAAGACCGCGTCATCCCACACGAAGACCTCGCCCAGCTACAGGTAAACCTCATTTTGAGCCAGTGCGTAGGCGTCGGCCCTCCCTTCCCCGCAGAAGTAGTGCGCGCCATGATGCTATGTCGCGCCCACACCCTCTCCCTCGGTTACTCCGGCATACGCCTCGAAACCCTGCAACTCCTCTACGATATGCTCAACGCTGGTATCCACCCCCTCATACCAGAGCAAGGTTCCGTAGGCGCGAGCGGCGACCTCGCACCCCTCTCCCACATGGCACTCAGCATGCTCGGCCTCGGCCAGTCCGAGTACCAGGGCAACTTTATCTCCTCTGCTGATGCTTTACACAACGCGGGATTAGAGCCGTGCGTACTCGGCCCCAAAGAAGGTCTTGCCCTCTCTAACGGCACCTCGCTCATGTCAGCCCTACTCTCCCTAGCCCTGGTCGACGCCGCCATGCTCTGCGACACCGCCGACGTGGTAGGCGCAATGACCCTCGAAGCCCTCCAGGGAGTGCCCGCCGCCTTCGACCCCCGCATCCACGCCGCAAGAGGCCAGCAAGGCCAGATAGCCTCCGCCGCTCTGATCCGCGCCCTCACCGAAGGCTCCAACCTTCTAGATTGGGGATCTGACCCTGATAATAACTCCGGTCCCAATCCAAAATCGACAAAGGTTCAGGACGCCTACAGCCTCCGATGCATGCCCCAGGTCCACGGCCCCGCCCGCGACACCGTCGCCTACGTGAACAACATCCTCACTATCGAAATCAACGGCGCTAACGACAACCCCCTCGTCTTCCCTGACGATGACGACCTACCAGACATCATGGTAACTTCCAACGATCAATCCAAAATTCTAAGCGGTGGTAACTTCCACGGCGCACCCGTCTCCATCGCCTCCGACTTCCTCGGCATCGCCGTCACCCAATTAGCCAACATCAGTGAGCGCCGCCAGGCCCGCCTCGTCGATACAGCAGCCCACGGCGGCCTCCTACCCGCCTTCCTCATCGAGCACGGCGGCCTCAACAGTGGCTTCATGATGGTGCAATACACCTCCGCCGCCCTCGCCTCCGAGAACAAGAGTCTGGCCCACCCCGCCAGCGTCGATACCATCCCCACCTCCGCCAACATCGAAGACCACGTCAGCATGGGTCCCATCGCAGGCCGCCACGCCCGCGCCATAATCGCCAACACCACCCGCATCCTCGCCCTCGAAGCCATGATGGCCGCCCAGGCCCTCGACTTCCGTATGCGCGCGCAACCGGTTCTTGGGCATAGTCCAATTCAGGCCCGCATGGGCAACGGCACCCGCGCCGCCTACCACCTCATCCGCCAGCACGTCCCCTTCCTCGAAAAAGACGTCAATTTCCAACCCCACATCGCCGCTATGGAAAGCCTCGTCTTAAACGGCGCTCTAGCAAATATCGCCAAACCTCTAGCCAATACCCACCCATTGCCTGTATAGGTCAAAAGGCACAGCCCACTTGTGCAAACTCCTTGACTCGTGGACTCTTTGGTCATATGCTCTCCTCATAAGAGTCACATTATGAGCATATTAATATTATCCCGCAGAATGTGATGCGTTAGATCTAAATCTTCTAATGCCGTGAACCTGAGTTGACAACAGCACTAATTAATAAGGGACTGCAACACAGCAGTCCCTTTTGTTACGTCCCAAACACCCTAAAGCCCTAAAAATATGTGGAAAACCCTATTGACAGCCGCTAGCCAGGCACGCTATTATGTAAACAGAACATAAGTTCTATTGCGTTTCTGCTAGAGATTTGAGAGAAGAGAGCAACAGGAGATTAGAGAGATGAATGCAGAATACCACAAGCGGATGATAATCGGGTGCGTTTCCACGTTGGCGCTGGCAGCCTTCGGGTTTAGCTCCGGTACGGCGGGTGCGGGCACTACTCCCGCTTCCAACCCTTACCCGCCCGGCAAGGCGACCTACTGGGCATGGCAGAACCGCACCGACCTACCCGCGAACCTCGGCGAGGCGAAAGACTGGGACGACAACGCCCAGGCTCAGGGCTGGCCGGTGAGCCGCTATCCCCGCAGAGGCGATGTCGCGGTGTTCGAGCCGGGCGTGCAGGGCGCTTCCTTGAATGGTCACGTGGCAGTGGTCGAGCAGGTATTTGAGAACGGCACCTATATCGCCAGCCAGATGGATGAGG
>JBDSDS010000369.1:0-10694 GCA_039920445.1 Chloroflexia bacterium | reverse complement strand
GAGTTGTCTCCTTCGTTGGACGTTTCGCAGGTCTACGTGCGTGAAGATGAAATCGACACTGCATCGACGGTAGATGGTTGGCGCAAAAAAGAGGGCGAAGAACTGGACCCGCTGCTCGCGGCAGCAGAAGTCCTCTTCACGTTTCGATTTCCCATACATTGGCTTGCGAAAGCGCCTCGTTTGAAGTGGGTGCAGCTTGCGAGCGCGGGGTCCGATTTTATCCAACGTGAAGGGCTGTTCGTCCAGCGTCCAGATCTGCTTCTCACGACGGCAAGCGGCGTGCATGAGGTGCCGATCTCTGAGCACATAATCGCCTCCATACTGCACTTCAGCAGGGGCTTAAACATAGCGACGCGCAACCAGGCAATACAAAAGTGGGAGCGATATAAGGCCGATGAGATACAGGGCAAGATGGTCTGCTTCGTTGGCTACGGGCCTATCGCTCGGCGGGCGGCGACCCTCTGCCGCGCTCTTGGCATGAGAGTCACATCAGTGCGAGCCTCTATCGCCGAGCAGCAGCCAGGCTTCGAGGCTGTCGAGCGTTTCTACCCGCCCGCCGATCTGAACCATGCGCTTTCCGAGGCCGATTACGTTGTTGTGGCCGCGCCACGCACCAAACAGACCGAAAAGATAATCGGTGCCGCTCAGCTAGACGCAATGAAAGAGACAGCCGTCCTTGTCAATATCAGCCGTGGCGCGCTCGTGGACGAACCTGCTCTTATCGAGGCCCTTCAAGAGGGAAAGATAAATGGTGCCGCCCTCGATGTCTTCGCTCAGGAACCTCTACCTGAAGGCAGCCCTCTCTGGGATATGCCGAATGTGCTTGTTACTCCTCACATCTCTGGCTCGAACCCACACTACGATGAGCGCGTCACCGACCTTTTCCGCGATAACCTGCGCCGATATATGGCAAGCGAGCCGTTGAGGAATCTGGTAGACAAGGACCGAGGATACTGAAGCGAGTGATTAGCGATAAAGGTTCAAGGTTCAAGGTTCAAGGTTGTATCTCGCTTGAACCTTGAACCCTGAACCCTGAACCCTGAGTACTTACCACCCATATGACACGTACTTATATCGCCCTCGACCTGGAAGCCACTGGAATGCACCCTGATCGGGACGAGATTCTTGAAATCGGCGCCGTCAAGTTCCGCGACGGCGAACTGATCGACCGTTGGGAAAGCCTGGTGCGCCCGCAACAGCAGATTCCATACAAGGTTACCCAACTCACGGGGCTACGCTGGGCCGATGTAGCGCGCGCCCCGCATATCAGCCAGGTGATGCCTAATCTGATGCGTTTCGTCGGCGACTCGCCCATCATAGGTCAATCAATAGAGTTCGACCTGGCGATGCTAGCTAAAGCTGGGGCCAGGTTGAAGAACGTACAGTGGGATACGTTTGAGCTGGCGACCCTGCTTGTGCCTGAGGCGGCAGTCTATAATCTGCGCTCGGTGGCCGAAAAGTTAGGCGTAAAAGAGGAGGAAACACAAACACACCGCGCATTGGCCGACGCCGAATTGACAATGCGCGTCTTCAATGCCTTACGTGAGCGCATAGAGGATATACCACTCGAAGTCCTAAGCGAAATCAACCGGAGCACTGCACAAAGCGCCTGGCCTCTGCGCCTCCTCTTCCAGGATGTCGAACACGAGAAGGCGCGCAACGTCTTCAGTACGGGCCTCGGTTCCTCTATACGCTCCCAACTTGCCGCCAAAGGGCTGTCCGATGCAGAGCTTGATATCGGCATTCTCAAAGCCCCGGATGCAGAGGTTGAAAGGTCCACCCCCGCGCCCCTCGGTTTCAGTGGTCGTTATCCCGTAGACTACACCGAGATCGAGGAGATACTCAAGCTGGGCGGCGCAATATCACAGGCATTCCAACGCTATGAGTTTCGGCCACAGCAAGTAGAGATGGCACAGGCGGTGGCGAGCGCGTTCAACAAGGGCCACCATTTGATAGTGGAGGCAGGAACCGGAACGGGCAAAAGCGTCGGTTATCTCCTCCCCGCCATCCTGTACTCACTCCGCACTGGCGATACTGTCGTAGTTTCTACCAGCACTATCAACCTGCAAGACCAGCTTTTCACAAAGGATTTACCCTTATTGCATAGCGTGCTTGAGGGAAAGGCAGGGGTCGAAGATAATCCAAACACCCGCTCGCGGGTACCCGAAATCCAAAATCCAAAATCCGAAAGCAAGCTGACGCTCCCGCCCTTCCGGTCGGCGCTGATGAAGGGCAAGCGCAATTATATCTGCCTACGCCGCTGGTATACTTTCAGGCGAGGGCAGGCGGCCTCGATAGGCCAATTGCGAGTGATGGTCAAGGTGCTAATATGGCTGCCTGAAACGACCAGTGGTGACCGCAATGAGCTTCTACTGCTGCACGATGAAAATGACGTTTGGGGCAATATATGCGTCAGTGAGGAAGGGTGCCCGCTTTACGAGTGTCGAGTAAGGCAAAAAGGTCTGTGCTTCTTCGACCGTGCGCGCAGGCAGGCATATGCAGCGAACATATTGGTAGTGAACCACGCCCTCCTGCTTTCAGACCTTGCGATGGGCGGAGGCGTACTCCCCGAATACAATCACCTCATAATCGATGAAGCGCACAACCTGGAAGATGAGGCCACCGATGCCCTCGGCTTCACGGTGGATCGGGCAATGGTGATGAAGCTGATGAACCGCCTCAGCGTTGCTCCCTCAGCCGGTGGGGGTTCTCAGGACTTCCTCACGAACTTTCGCGGGTCGCTGGCCGTAGAGCTTGCGAAGGTGCAGACCGGCAAGTCGAATACGCGTGGCAAAGGCAAGTTGACTCGTGATGTGCTCAGTACTATAGATGAGGCGCTGGGCAAAATCAGGCCCGCAGTGGAGCGCGCCAGAGAATCGACAGCCGAGCTTTTCGGTAATCTTATCTCAGTGCTGGAAGTCTACCAAGACGAGCAAAATGCCTATGACCTACGTCAGCGCATAACAGGCGAGGTGCGGCGACACCCGGCCTGGGGCCAGGTCGAGATAATCTGGGACAACATGGGCTTGCAGCTCAAAACGATAGAAGATGGACTTACCCGCATCAGTTCAATGCTGGTCGAGCCGGAATGGGATAGCCCTACAGGTCCAGGAGAGGAAGGCGCACCCTCCTACTTCGAGATGCTACTTGAACTTCGTACTATCTTCACCGACCTCCATAAGATGCGTACCAACGCAAACACAGCCATCACCAACCCGGACGAGGGGGCGGTTTACTGGCTGGAAGCAAAAGTCAAAGGTGGCGACGTTGCGCTCAGGTGCGCTCCCCTCCACGTCGGGCCATTGCTGGACCGCTACCTCTTCTCTTTGAAGAAGACCGTGGTGCTCACCTCCGCAACCCTCTCAACCGATAGCGACTTCTCGTATATCCGCGAGCGACTCTCGTTGGAGACGGGTAAGGATTTGCAGTTATCCTCACCTTTCGACTATTCAAAGGCCGCGATGCTTTACCTGCCGACGGATGTCCCCGAACCAGGCTCGCCGGGCTATCAAAGGCATATCGAACTTGCGCTAGTCGAACTGTGCAAAGCATCAAGGGGGCGCGCTCTCGTGCTCTTCACCTCTCACAGCGCCGTTCGCACCAGCTACAGGGCAATACAGCGGCCTTTGGAAGATGCAGGCATCATGGTGCTCGGCCACAACATCGACGGCTCGCGCAAGCAATTATTGCAACGCTTCAAGAACAACCCTGGTACAGTTCTGCTCGGCACATCCTCTTTCTGGGAAGGGATTGACGTGGTCGGGGACGCGCTCTCTTTGCTAGTCATAGCTAAACTCCCATTCGCCGTACCGACCGATCCTGTCTTCTCAGCGAGGGCCGAGGGCTTCGAGGACTCTTTCCTGCAATACTCGATTCCGAACGCAATCCTCCGCTTCAAACAGGGCTTTGGGCGTTTGATACGAAGCGCAAACGACAGGGGCGCGGCGGTGATCCTCGACAGGCGCATATCCTCAAAAAGGTATGGTCAGGCATTCATCGATTCTCTTCCCGAATGCACAATTAGGCGAGGGCCTACAGTCAATATGCCCGGCGTGGTAGCCGATTGGCTCGCCGGAGAGGACTAAGAACTCCTTTCAAAACTGCTACGATATTAGCCTACCGTAGGGGCATGAGCGTAGCGGGGGGCGTGTGTCCGCCCTTGCCCGATTACCATCCCCAACAGGGCGGACACACGGGTCCGCCCCTACGGCTCTTTACGCTGGTTTTGAAAGGCGCTCTGAAGTATTCACGTATTGCCGTACACCGAGATAATCGAAACGAGCTCGGCCTACCCCATTTGAGGGAGAAGTCTATGCGACTTCCTGCCCTTGTCGCACCGGCCCACTCTCATATACAGTAGACTGAATCGCAGCAGAGCATACCAAAGGAGAAGTTCTCAGGTGGAATGTTACTCGTGCAAGTCGAATTCAGGGGAGAGGAGAATCTCACCAGGCCCGACGATTTACGAAGGTGAGTACTGGTACGTCGAGCATGCCTATCCGGTCAGGATGAAGGGTTGGCTGGTGCTTGTACTGAAGAGGCATGCAGAGGCGTTACACGAATTGAGCGCGGAGGAGTTCGTCGAGCTAGGCGTATTGCAAGGAGCCGTGACTAAACTGCTCCACGCGGAGATCGGAACACAGAAAGAGTACACGATGTGCTTCGCGGAGGCTGATCATTTCAACCATGTCCACTTGCATGTCGTCGCTAAAGCGCACGACCTTCCCCACGAACTGAGAGGGCCGCGCATATTCGCAATGCTAAAGACCGACGAAGGTGATCCGTTGCCGCCGGAAGAGATAGCGGAGTTCTGTAATCATCTCAAGTCAAAACTAAAGATAGATACTGGACGCTGAGATAAGGGAGAAAATTATGACAAATGACATTCGCTTGCGCATCGCCCCATCCCCTACAGGCGACCCGCATGTGGGCACCGCCTATATGGCCCTGTTCGACAAAGCCTTTGCCCACCACCGAGGCGGCACCTTCATCCTGCGTATCGAGGATACCGATCAGACGCGCTATAACGAAGACTCAGAAAAAGAGATACTGGATAGCCTCCTCTGGCTCGGCTTAAAACCCGATGAAGGGCCGGGCATCGGCGGTGACTATGGGCCATACGTGCAGACGCAGCGCCGAGAGTTATATAACCAGCACGCCCTAAAACTGGTGGAGATGGGCAAGGCTTACAGGTGCTTTTGCACAAAAGAAAGGCTGGACGAGATGCGCGCCGAACAGGCCGCTCGTAAACAGCCGCCAGGTTACGACCGCAAATGCCTGAGGCTCTCACCCGAAGAGATTGAGCGCAACCTGAGTCAGGGTGTCCCCCACGCCATACGCATGCTCATACCGGATAGCGGCACCACCACATTCAATGATCTGGTGCATGGGGAGATCAGCCTGGAGAACAGACTCCTCGATGACCAGATATTGTTGAAGTCGGACGGGTTGCCGACCTACCATCTGGCTGTTGTGGTGGACGACCACTACATGAAGATCAGCCATGTTGTGCGCGGCGAAGAATATATCAGCAGCACGCCTAAACATATCATGCTGTATGAGGCGTTCGGCTGGCCCCTGCCTGAGTTCGCCCACATGCCTCTGCTCAGGAACGCCGATCGCTCAAAGATTTCCAAGAGAAAGAATAATACTTCGATCAAGTGGTACCGCGAGCAGGGCATCCTGCCTGAGGCGATGATCAACTTTCTGGCGCTCATGGGTTGGTCGATGCCCGATGGACGCGACATCTTTGGCTATGAAGACGTAGAGCGCGAGTTTACGTTCGAGCGGATCGTCACCAGTGGCGCAATCTTCGACCTTGTGAAGTTGACAAGCATTAACGGAAAGTATATCCGCGCCCTGAGCGACGATGAGCTTTACGAGCGGTTGCAGCCTTTTCTTCCGACTGGGCTTGATAGCGCAAAGGTACACCGCGTCGTACCCGTGATAAAGGACCGCCTGACACGTCTGGGCGAGTTCATGGAGCTTACCGGCTTCTTCTTCGGCCCTCCGCCAGACTACGAGGTAGAGACACTCGTCCCCAAGAAGGCAACGGCGGAATCAGCGCAGAGCGCACTTTCACGTGTCAGGGAGATGCTGGCAGCCTTGCCTGAGCCGTGGACGCACGAAACATGGGAGGCCGGTATGCGTGCCATAGCTGAGGAAGTCGGCATGAAAGCAGGCGACGTCTTCATGATTTTGAGGGTGGCGCTAACAGGCAGTCCTTTTTCCCCGCCGCTATTTGAGAGTATCGAAGTGCTGGGCAAAAACGAAACGTTGGTGCGTGTCGATGTCGCCCTCTCCAAATTGGACGCTCGTCAGTCGTAATCCAAAACGGGTTCCAAGTTCAAGGTTCAAGGTTCAAGCGCCATACAACCTTGAACCTTGAACCCGTCTAAATGAGTACCTTGTTCGGGAACGACTCCCATTCGCCTTCTTTAAGACGCGAGACGTAATATACATGCTCCAGGAAGGGCGAGTGGGCAATTAGCACCTCATCATCCGGCTTCATGGCGGAATGAGCCACAGTGTCCACCCTGAACAATATGGGTGGTAAAGAGCCTGCCTCTGGTGGTTCCAAAGCCTTGAGGTCCTCGTTTAGTCGGTCGGCGGGTAGATAAACGCCTTGTCTTCCCCTGGCCCCCCTCTTCCCCGACGACACGGGAGCAAAGCGGGGCTGAACGATTTGTGAGCGGTCGGGCGAGGCTGCCCTCTGATCTTCTGTAACGTGAGATGCTGTTGCCAGATCGGGTCCCGCATAACGCGCGTTCACATAAAGCCACGTGCCGCTTCTGCGCCCAGCCGTCGGCGTGCGGTCTGATACAGTGCCCCTGGTGTAATGCACCGGCTTGAACAGGTCGCGCATACCCTTGATGATAGCCCCTAAAAAGTAAACGGTAGCCCCCAGGAAGGTAGCTCCAAGAGGGGCGCATATACACCCTATGAAGACAGGGTCGTTGCCTACCATCGAATTAGAGCGTGTAACAAATTGGAATATGATAGATATAGTAAGAACGCCAAGGAAGCCCGTGAGGAGGAAAATCACCAGGGCTGAAAGCGTGGTGACAACCAGGGGTAAACGATAGCTGATCGAGGGCAGGCCGCTAACGCCCCTGACGTCGACCGGAGTGTTCCTCTTATCTTTACGTATTCGCATGCTTCGATTATAGTTTCGTCCCACCTACCAGTCAAGCCTGAAGGATTTGTTTAGGGCCGGTCCTCAAGTTTCACGTTTCACGTTTCATGCTTACTCACCACTTACCACTCACCAGTCATCGCTCATTACTCGTATGCTATAATGCCTGTCGGAAAGTAGGGAGCTTCATACCTGGGAGAGTGCTATTGCCTGTGTACTTGAGTCTGGGCGCGGTGCTGGTAGTGTCCATGGGACTTGCGAGCGGCGGACTATTGTCGCTCGTGTTGATGTCACCTGTTAGACAGCAGGTCACATTCGCTATCATGTTAGGTCTATCGCTGCTGCTAGCGGTGCTTGGGATGCTCGCCTCCGAGCAAATTGAGCAGAGAGGCATCGGGCTTGCGAACTCATTTGTGCTTCTAGTTCTCACCTTTGCGCTCGGATATGCTCTGACTACCTTTTCAATACTTCTCCCCAGGCGACGCAAGCGCGAGGCAACAGTACCGGGGGGAAGCGACAGATGGACGGCGGTAATCTGCCTTGCGTCCGGCGAGCCACCTGATTATGATCTTCGGAGCACAGCCAGACGACTAGAGCTTGCCGATAATACCGAGGACGTGCCTTCTATTCTGCTCAGGCCATTCTACATGCGTGACATAAAAAGCAAGTTTGCCTCGATTGGTCGCAGCCCCTATCGCGACCAGTTGGCTGAGCTTGCGCGCAAAGTGCAGGCCCGCCTCCCTACTGACAAGCGCGTTTCTCTCGCGTATTACAGCGACAACCCCAGCCTTGCGGACACTATCACTCGTGTAATCGAGGAAGGCAGTCGTCAACTGATGATCGCGCATCTTCGGGTGACGGATCCACCGGATGCGTTCTCGGTCGGCGACCTCTTTGAGGGTATCAACCTTGAAAGCAACCGTGTGCGCGTCACGTATCTCACCCCATTGTGGAACTCGGAGCTTTTGCCCCAGATTTACGTGCGCCGCGTGCTCGAGGCGGTTGCTATGGGCGACGCGCATACCGAAGAGCTAGGGTTACTTCTCGCCGGTAGGTGGCATCCACAGACAAGCGAGTCATCCAGGGCCAGACAGCAACAGGAAGAAAGCTTCCAGGGGCGTGTAAAGCAGGCGTTGCTAAAGGCCGGGTTCAATGAAACGAGCATCCAATTTGGCTGGCTGCGTTGCCAGCCAAACATCACACAGGCCGTAGAATCATTACATGCAGCTGGTTGTCGAAACATCTACTGGATGCCGTCAAGCTTCCCAGCTGACGGCATCAACACCCTTTACGACATCCAGACCCAACTAGACGCGGCTGCGCGCAAGCATCAGATCAGGCTCACCTCACTAGGAGCGTGGAACGCAGACGACCTCGCGGCGGAAGAGATCTCTGCGCGTGTCCGGGCGGCCAGTAAAGAAGCCACGCGCGCTGTTTAGGGGGGAGTGGCTAAAAGCAGAGCGACAGATTTCCCTTGAGGCGCGGATTAGCGAGAATAGCACGCTGGCGGCGATTGTAGTGCCAGACGAATAAGCGCACCGCTCGCCTTAGCGCCGTAATGCACCGAGAGAAGCACCGGCTCTTGCGCTTGAGCCTTCCCAGGTAAGTACGCAAGTCGGCATTCACTCCCTCAATGGTGTAAGTCTCATCTTTGCCATGAGAAATTACGTAGCTGCTATTCTGCTATTACCACCGTCAGGAGCACTCGGCCACCACAACTCGCTGTAGACGCTCAGCGCATCCGAACAGTACCTGTTGGAGGCAGGCAACTCCTCGGCAAACGATTGCATCTCTTCCCAACTGCGTTCTTCCACCACCTCTGCTCCCTGTACTCCCACTATCAATCTGCTTTCTCTGGCTACAGACACTACTACACTACTACAGAGACTCGCTCTTTTTTTGGGTTATGTACGTGAATAGCTCGTCTGTCTCCACCGTCCACCGTATCTGTGGGTGTTTTAACTGACACCTCCTGGGAAAGTGAGCGTTCGTGAGCGTTCACCCAGTTGATCACACTCACATAGTGAACATTGAGCACTTTGCCGATACCTCGGAAGCTGTTCCCCTCCAGGTACAGACGCACCGCTAACTCTCTGGTGGTCTGGTCATAGCCCATCGGTTTCTTATGGGGAGTGAAGTATCGCTTGCAGCTTTGACACTTCAGCCTCTGTGAGCCTGTGTAGTTGAACCCGGCTCTCACAACGTATCGGCTCTGCTCGCAACGTGGACACTTAGGCCTTGTTTGTTCTTGATCTTCCATATCCCTTTTTTATTGCTTCTCTACTGTTTCCACCACTCCCGTGCCTTATGGACGGTTGCATCAAAATGCGGCCTGTGCTATAGTATAAGGCTACTGTCTATTTTTGAACTTAGTTTTGGGGGTGTATCTTTGTTCGACGTAAGGCTACCTGAAATCACGCGTGATAGCGGCGGTGAAAACTATGGTAGGTATAGAATTGAGCCGCTCCAACCAGGTTGGGGCACGACAATAGGCGCGAGCCTACGCCGCATTCTTATTTCGTCTCTTGTCGGTGCGGCAGTTACAGGCATACGTCTTGGTGAGATGCCTGACGATCCCAACGAGATCGCCGGTATAGAAGAGGGCCTGATCGATCTTGTGCTTAACGTCAAGCAGCTCAGGTTTCGTATGAGTGATGAGGCTGCGGCTTCAACTGAGCCGGTTCAGGTTATGCTTCGCGTAAAGGGACGAGCCGGTGAGGAGATTACCGCGGCTAGCCTGGAGCTACCTGAGGGAGTAGAGGTTATCGACACGGATGCCCTTATCGCCACTGCCACCGGCGACGGGTCAACGTTTGAAGTTGAGCTACTGGTCGAGACTGGCCGGGGCTACGGTCTCGCTGAAGTGCGTACAGACTTGCCTCCCGACATGATTTCTGTGGATGCCATGTACACGCCTGTGCCCCGCGTAAACTATATAGTTGAGCACACACGTGTAGGCCAGATCACCGACTATGACCGCCTACTGCTGGAGATTTGGACGGACGGCACCATGGAGCCGGATGACGCTCTGAGCCAGGCCGCCGCTATTTTGACCCAGTATGCAACCTCGGTTGCGCGTTATGGACGTGACCAGTCCGAACTTGACCTGGAAGAAGCAGAGCCGCCCGCCGAGGACGATACTAACCGCCCTATCGAGGTGCTCGACCTCAGCATGAGGACGACTAACGCGCTACGCCGGGCGAATATCACGACTATTGCCCAGGTGCTTGCGATGAACGATAGCGACCTGCTCCATCTACGTAACTTTGGGCAGAAGTCATTGGTCGAGATACAAGATGCGCTCGTAGCTAACGGCTACGACGTGCCCAGCCTGTCTGAAGATGACGGCGCCGAGGGTGAAGCAGAAGGGGAAGAAGGCACATTCGACGAAGAAGAGTAAGTCTGCATGGTAACTACAAGGGAAGCGTACCACTGCTGGTACGCTTCCCTTGTAGTTACCATGCAGACTTACTTACGTACGGGTGGTGGTGTCTGGAACCCTGGTCATAACGAGGGCGGATATTGCCATGCAGACTCCTGCGAAGATGAATACGCCACG
>JBDSDS010000368.1:0-3963 GCA_039920445.1 Chloroflexia bacterium | reverse complement strand
GCCAGCTTCGGCTTCGACTTCAACCCGGCGGTTGACCGCATCAGGGTAACAAGCGACCAGGATCAGGACCTGCGCCTCAACCCGAACAACGGTACCGTGGCGGCAATTGACAGTACCCTTGCTTATACCTCTACCGACCGCAACGCGGGGCAGAACCCGTTCGTTATCGCTTCTGCCTATACTAACAACTTCCCCGGCCCGGCGTCCACTACCCTTTACAACATTGACAGTAACCTTGATATTTTGGTCACCCAGAACCCGCCCAACTCAGGCACCCTCAATACTATCGGTTCGCTGGGTGTAGATGCTGGAAACACAGGCGCATTTGATATCGTCGGCGCCAATACAGCCTTTGCTGCCCTCAACATAAACGGTGGAGAGGCTAACAGTACCGGCCTCTACACGATCAACCTGAGCAGCGGCGCGGCCACAATGGTCGGCGCTATCGGCGGCGGTGAAGCAATACGCGGCCTGGCTGCAAGCCTTTCGGCTGCTCCGGCTACAGTCACTCCTGCTCCCTCGGCTACAGGGTCAGTGACAGTTACTGTTACTGTTACTGCACAGGCCACAGGCACATCACAGGCCACAGCCCAGGCATCAGTCACCTCACAGGCGACTGCTACCAGCGAGGCGACCGCGCAGCCAACTTCACCCCCGGTAGCTACTGCCACAACCGCCCCGCCCGCGCCCACCCAGGTCATTGAGCCGACAGCTACGCAGCAGGTTGTGCAGCCCACACAGCAACCACCAGGCATGCCTCGAACAGGCCAGATGGACATAACCCTCTACATCGCTCTCTCTCTGGTGGCCCTCAGTCTCCTCGGCCTCGGCTGGATTGCTCACCGCCGTACAGCCCGCGATATGAGATAACTCGTTCTCGGAACAGGAATTCAAGACCACAAGTAGGGTAGGCTTTGGAGCCTACCCTCTTCACATTCTTTTTTCTACTTCCTAAGACCCTTCCCCATCCCACCGGCACGCGTTATACTCTGACAAATCCCCATACACCAAAGGAGTGCTTACCTTATGCCCCATATAGAGTCCTTACTCTCGGCGCGTCTTTTCCTGACCCCTCAGCTATGGAAAGACCGCATCTATTTCATCAGCAACATCAGCGGCCACTTCAGCTTGTATGCAATGGACTATGGTGGAAGCGTGCCGGAACCATTGCTGCCGCCCAATATCGCCCTGCAAAACCCTGAGCTAATAGGCGGGGCGTCATTTGCGGTCTACCCTGAGCTTGGCAAGATTGTCGTATCGATTGACAAAGACGGCGACGAAGTCTACCACCCTATGGCCATCCCTATAGAAGGCGGTATGCCTGAACCTGCATTCCCCCGGATAACCGATGCGCGAGTCTTCAGCGTGCGCGGTCATAGACACACCAATGCGCTCTTCATGTTCGCCTCTTCGCTCACCGAATCGATCAACAAGACCTATATTGGAGATGTTGCTTCCGGCGATTTAGAGCAAATCTATGAAAGCGCCTGGGGCGGGGGCGTAGGGGCAGCCAATAACAACAACACGGAACTCGTGATCGTAGAGGGTTATACTGTTGGTGATGAGAGTATGTATCTTTGGAAGAAGGATAGGGGCGAACCCCAGCTTATCTACGGAACCCCTATAAGCGAGCGTACACCAGGTCAGAAAGTTCCCTTGAGCGGTTTCGGCGCGGCAGAGTTCACCGAAGACAACAAAGGCATCCTCTTGACTACCTCTCTCTTCGAGGATACCTATGGCCTCGGCTATATGGACCTGGTTCTTGCTACGCAATTCAGGCGTGGAGAAATAGCTCCGGTGACTCTCACAGGTACGAAGCACACAGGTATGGGCGAAATGTACAACATGGAGCACCTCTATGGCGACCGCTACATCGTCCAGTACAATATAGACGGCGCTTCGTGGGCTTATGATGGTCTGTTTGACCAGGGCGCGCTCACGATGAAGCTGGAGCACGTCATCTGCGGCGAGGGCACGCTCTCTAACGGCGTGATGAACGCGGTTCACTACGATGAAGACAGCGACCGCTTTGTCCTTTCCTTCTCCACAGCCGCTTCACCTACCCAGATTTATACAGTTGAAGGCAGCAATCGCAAGAAGGTCGTGAAGCATACTCGCGAGCGGGTGTTGGGGATACCACAGACGGCGCTATCGCTCGGTGAGGATGCGTCGTTCACAACCCATGATGGGCTGCGTGTATCAGCACGCCTTTATATGCCGTCGAACGAGCTTGGCTTCGAGGGTGCGCGCCCCTTAGTCTACTATATCCACGGCGGCCCACAGGGGCAGGAACGGCCTAACTTCGCCTGGTTCTCTATGCCCCTGATCCAGTTTCTCACACTCAACGGGCTCGCCGTATTCGTGCCGAACGTTCGCGGCAGCACCGGTTACGGCCTGACTTATACCAAACGTGTAGACCGCGACTGGGGCGGAGACGACCGTTTCGACCACGTACACGCCATGACCGAGGTGCTTCCCAAAGACCCACGCCTCGACGTATCGCGCACGGGTGTCATCGGGCGCTCCTACGGCGGCTACATGACCCTCACCCTCGCCATGCGCCACCCCGAACTCTGGTCGGCGGCGGTCGATATGTTCGGCCCCTACGATCTCGTTACGTCTTTCCTGGAGCGCATCCCGGAGACCTGGAAGCCCTACTTCTACGAGTCGCTAGGCCACCCGGAGAAAGACCGCGACTTCCTCAACGAACGCTCGCCAAAGACCTACATGAACGACCTGGAAGCCCCGATGCTTGTGATACAGGGCGCGAACGATCCACGCGTCGTCGAGCAGGAGTCGCGTGACGTAGTCGAGAGCCTGCGCGCAGCCGGTAAGCAGGTCGAGTATCTAGTGTTCGAGAACGAGGGACACGACGTAATCAAGTACGAGAACAAGGTGCGCTGCTACAACACTATCACCGACTTCTTCAAAGAGCACCTCCAGCCATAGCAACGTAAGATAGACGACCACAAATAGACGAAGGGAGAGATACAGTGTATCTCTCCCCTCACCATTATTGCCGTCAATGAAGTCCTCTAGTTTATGGGCAAACTGGGCCTTCCACAGTGAGGATGTAGCTGTCACACCCCATATCCTGCGTATTCTCTTCGACTACAACCACGAAGTTCGTCATCGCGGGTACTGTGAACGAGTACCTAAAGTCACACGCGGCGCCTTCGTGCCTGATAGCTCGCATTCCGGTAGTACACAGGTACTATATAGGTCAGCTATAGCTGGGTGCAGAGGGGGTCACCCTATGGCTACTACCCCCTCCGACAGAGTCATGATAAGCGGTAAGCTATCCCATTGTTCTCCTGGAAGATCATCAGAACTAAGAGACTGTCTGGAAAGCCCAGTCAATTAGCCGTCGCGCCCCGAGATCAGTCCGAAATCGGGCAAAAAGGGGCATCAAGATAGCAAGGTTGGCCGTTGTAACCCGCTAACTAAGCCAGTGGGCCTACTTTCCAGACAGGCTCTAAGAAATAAACAAAACGAATGAATTCACAATTCAAAACTCGTATTTCATAATCCATTCCAAATAGCCCATCCTCAATGGGACATTAGGGCTATTGTGCCTGGCATGGCAGCCCCCTATAATTCTGTAAGAGAACCAGTATTTATTGGGGAGAATCACACCATGCTTATAAAACGCCTTGGGGCAGTGCAGTCCCAAAACGAGCAAGCCGCCACCCCCGAGGAACCGATGCCTCCCAAGGGCGTATTGAACACCGAAGTCATGCCGCCAACCGCCGGGACCGCGCCTTTGCCTCGTAGCACCGTGCTCCAGGGACGCTACGACATCGAACACGTGCTCGGTATCGGCGGCATGAGCACAGTCTATAAGGCCCGCGACCTCCGCTTCTCGACCGTCACGCGCTACTGCGCCATCAAAGAGATGCCGGACACATCGCCCGACCCGCGCACAGGCCAGCTTCGCCTCGCAAACTTCGAGCGCGAAGCATC
>JBDSDS010000367.1:0-9010 GCA_039920445.1 Chloroflexia bacterium | reverse complement strand
GAGGCTTAGTCTCTGGTGCTTCATAGCCGGCCAATTCCGTGCCGTCCACAATTTGCAGCCCGCGCTCCAGTGGATCAATTTCGAGCGCCGTGCATACAGGCTCTATGAAGGAAAGCCCAGACACGAGCTGTAGTTCCACACCTTGCGTAGCTGCGTTAGCACGCAGATGCCTGACTGAAGCCTCGCCAATCGCGGGGTGGCCCGGAACGCAGTAGATAACCGGCTCTTTACTGTTGCGAGCCAGCGAAACCAGTTCTTCGGCTATCTGGCGGTATATCTCCTCGAACCGTGCCTCGCGCTCGTAGAGGTAGTCGAACGTGCGTATATCGAGGTGGCCTGGGAGGTGGTCGGCGGTAGGGTGGGTCCTTGTGCGTAGATATATGATGCTCGATGTATCGAGTAGTGCTTTCACTTCGAGAGTGACCTGCTCCCAGGCGCCGGGGCCGAGACCTACGCATACGATTGTTGGCATGGATTTCGCTCTTTTCCAGGGGGTGGAATCTGCCATCGCCACGTGGTGAGGCGGAAGCATCCTCATAATACCATGAGAGATGCCCGGCGGCAAAAGTTTTACGGTTTCACCCCAGGACAGCGTGAATCAATACTTGCCTATATTTTTGCTAGGCCTGATCCAAGCGGCGAACCAAGTCTGCGCGCTTTGAATTGTATTCGTGTTCAGCGCCCAAGTAGAGTTGTTGCTGCTCCTGGTTATGTTGCTTTAATTTACTGTGTCTGAGTGCATGGTCCCGCGAACTCTTCAGTGCCCAAGATGCCCAAATGATAATTCCAACTGCTATAATCCAAGCACATGATGATCCACTAGAACTTAATGTACTAAGCAGTAGAATTCCACCTACCATCAAGCCCAGTATGGGTCTTGTCGTTCCTTTGTCGAGTTTCTTAGCCTCGGAAACAGTCTTAGAAAGATTGGTAAGGCGAGCCTCCTCCTGCTCCATTTGTGTTTGCCAGTCGCGATCAAGTCTCTCTAACTCATTATGCAGACGAATGGCTGTCAAGTCATCAGACATTTGCTCTGTATGCTGGCCTATTTGTGCAAGCACTTCTGTGTAAGCAGCGCTGTCGCTGCGAGTAATCGATAGGCGAGAGCCACAATGCGTACAGGTTGCGTACTTTGTTGTCTCTGCTACTTCTAGAGGTGCTCCGCAATTATTGCAAGCGAGCGACTCCACTTTCATTCATTAGTCCCTTTCTCAGTAAGGATCGATGTTAAGACAGAGGGCGGACACATTGGTCCGCCCTTACGTTGGCCCCTGATCTGTGTCTAGCGACCAAATTGGCAATGGCGAAGCACTCTAACCAAGTACCACCGCACTTTCCTTCAGGCTGAAACTGTGCGAGGACGACCTTCTGGTTCGCATGGTTCTCACTTCGGCGTGATTATAACCTGCTATCTTGCCTAGCTCGGCTGCCAGGTCCGGTACTGGTACAAGCACGCCTGCATGGGCCGATTCACCGAGGATGAGAACTAGCTTCGCGCCAGGAGCAAGCATTGGCTTAACCGCTTCCATCGCCCGGAGGAGGCCGCCGAAGTAGTTCCGCGTCATGCGCCCGTAGTCCCAGCCCCAGCCTTTATCCTCCAACTTGTCGTCTATGGCCTTCGAGATGGTTGCTATCGTCGGTATTTCGGTAACGCGTTTCCAATCCTCGATTTCCTTGTAAGTGGCCTTGGCATCGCAAATCATCATCCGCTTACGTAGCTTCTTTAGTCCTTCCATATCATTTACGAAGCCGAGGAAAAATAGCTCCATGCGCGTCTGCATGGTGTAGTCGAGGTTGTTCAGGTAAGGCGGCGAGCCTATCGCCAGCGCTGCTGGGAGCAATTCATGCTCCAGGTCCCCACTACACCGCACGTCACGCTCGACAACCTCCGCTCGTCCTAGCCCTTTCTGTTCCTCAAGCCACTCGATATCGGCTATCATCTTCTTGAGCTTCTGCTCGAACATCAACATTACCGGCGCGTCGTGCTTGACCACCCGCGAACCAAAAGCATGGGGTGATAGCTTCATGTTGCTCGCCCCCCGCAGCAACGAAGCCAGAGCCAGCATCGGCACATCGCGCACCCCCTGGCTCATGCTCTCCTCGATGCAGGCGCGCAGTGCGAGCACTTTCCACACTACTCGCCTTGATATCCATTGTTCCAGCCTCGGCATATCAGGCAGATCATCTACCAACGACAACGGCCCGGTGTCTACCAGTCTATCGAGCGCGGCATGGGCCTGTGTGAGCAGTTTTTCACTCTCCACTCGAAGCAGAGGCAAGTCGAAATCATCCCTGGCCTTGACTCGCCCGGCAAAACAGAGGAAGGGGTTGACCTCAATCCCAAGCGCGTTGCGCCCCGCCAACTTCGCCGCTACGAGAGTAGTGCCGGTGCCGCAGAATGGGTCGAGCACGGTCTCCCCTCTTCTCACACCGAACTCTTCTATGGCATCCGTCACTATAGGCGCAGAATACGCCTCCGGCATGAGGTACCAGTCGTAAACGGGCGTGTTCTTATTAAGGGTAGCAGTAGTGGAAGCGAGCATAAAACGCTCCTCCTTCATATAAGGTGGATTGGCAAGGTGTCAGGTGTATTGAGGTGAGCCTGATTATACCCTAGTTGCGGGTGGAATTGCCAATCGATCTATACAAATAAGTGTTCAGAATCAGGGCAGAGGAATATGTCTGTAGGGGCGGACCCGTGTGTCATTGACTCCAACTAATTCATTGGTGGAGACCGCCCGGCGAATAAATTTGCAGGCTAGCTGTAGCAAAGTCCGCCTACGCGGACTACTTTCCCCAACAGAGTCCCCGCAGGGGGACTTCGCTCTGGATGTAGCCCGCGAATTTATTCGCTGGGCGGAGTTGGGTAGGCGAATTAGTTGGAGTCAACGCCACATAGGGTTGCCCCTACATTGGATTGCAGAATTGCGCTATTATGAACGTTTAATTGTACAAAGTGCCGGAAGGCCGAGGAGTAGGACTGCTGCTTTCTACGTATAACGTCGTATCCTCAGTCAGGAGGAAGCCATACGCTTGACATCGCGCGTAGGACTGGACTATAATCTCAAGGCAGAGTCTAGCCTGTTTACTACATGCTGTCTAATGCATATTATTAGCTTCTTAGCGCACCGCCGCCTTACGCGAAGCTTAGCCAATCACGCAATACGTTTGCTTCTCAGTGAGTTTACTTATCTCCGAGCAAATACACCGGTGGGTTACCGCTTGCCGTAAGGAGATCCCGACATAATGATAGGCCCTTTGAACGCGTTGTTCGGCCTTTTCAGCCGCGACCTGGGTATTGACCTGGGTACAGCCAATACGTTAGTTCATGTGAGGGGCAAGGGCATCGTAGTGTCCGAGCCTTCTGTTGTTGCTATAGACAAGCGCACGCGCAAGCCCTACGCGGTCGGTGCGGAAGCCAAGGCGATGGTCGGCAAGACGCCGGGTTACATCGTCGCTATTCGTCCCCTCAAGGACGGCGTCATCGCCGACTTCGATATGGTCGAGACGATGCTCAAGCATTTCATCAGGAAAGTCCATTCACAAGGCATTATGACACCCAAGCCGCGTGTCGTCATCGGCATACCCTCTGGTGTGACCGAGGTGGAGCGCCGCGCCGCCCATGACGCTGCTATCAATGCGGGAGCGCGTGAGGCATACCCTATAGAGGAGCCGATGGCCGCCGCTATAGGCGCTGGGCTTCCCGTGCAGGAACCGATAGGGTCGATGATAGTCGATATCGGCGGTGGCACTACTGAGGTTGCTGTTATCTCGTTGGGTGGTATTGTTATCAACCACTCGATCCGCACAGCCGGTGACGAGATAGACGAATCCATCGTCTCGTACGCCCGCCGCGAGCACAACCTGCTAATCGGCGAGCGCATGGCAGAGGCCGCCAAGATAGCGGCGGGATCAGCCTACCCATTGGACGAAGAACTTTCTGTGACCTTGCGTGGCCGTGATGTAGTAACCGGCCTGCCCAAAGCAATAGACGTTAGCAGCGTGGAGTTGCGTGAGGCTATATCCGGGCCGGTATCCGAAATAATAGAAGTGGTCAGGACCGCGCTCGAAGAAACGCCTCCTGAACTTGTAGCCGATATCATGCAGAACGGCATAACGCTGGCCGGTGGCGGCGCGCTCCTCAAGGGTATTGACCGTCGCCTCAGCATCGAGACGAAGATGCCTGTGTATATAGCGGAAGACCCCCTTACCTGTGTGGTGAGAGGCGCTGGCCGTATTGTCGAAGCGCTCGAACAGTACGACCGCATCCTGAAGTCGAGCGCACAGAACCGTCGCGCAGTCCTAGTACACAACTAATACCCTTTGGGAGTTTTGAATTATGAATTAGACAAAAGCAAACAATTCATAATTCAAAACTCATAATTCATAATTCCCGAAGGGTAATTGAACCTTAATTATGAAGCCAAAGGAACGCTCCCTCTCCTGGACGCGAACCCTCTATCTGCTGGTAGCGCTTGTCCTCGTTAGTCTCGCTTTTATTCTTCTGAGCCAGGGCAGGAACCTCCAACCGTTGGAGAGCGCGGCCAATACTGTCCTCACTCCCATACAGCAGGCGGTGCATGACGCCACAGCCGGTGTTGGGGGTTGGGTAGATGCTATCCGTCGCGTGAACGACCTCCAGGAAGAGAACCGTAAACTGCGTGCGGCCCTCGACTCGGTCACGTCCGAGAATGTGCTCTACCAGGAATATCAGCGCGAGAATGAGCAACTTCGTGCCATGCTCAAGTTCCAGAGCGCGCGTCCCGAAATAAAAGCCGTGCTAGCCAGCAATATAGGTGGCGACCCGAGCGGCCTGCTTGAAATCCTCACCATCGATAGAGGGACTGCATCAGGCATCGATGTCGGCATGGCGGTGGTAAGCCCAGGCGGTATCCTTGTGGGGCAGATCTCCGATGTAAAGGCTGATCGCTCCACCGTGCTGCTTATTACCGACGTGAAATCGTCTATACCAGTGTCCACACAGCGGACGCAGACGCCGGGCGTGGTCGACGGCCAATGGCAGAAGGGAGGACGGCTTTTGATGCGTCATATACCACGGGACGCCGACGTAAAAGATGGCGATATCCTGCTTACCTCCGGGTTGAGCGGCGCCTTCCCCAAGGGAATAATCGTCGGGCAGGTATCAACCGCACGCCAGAGCGACGTTCAGATGGAGAAAGAAGCAGAGGCATATCCTCTCGTCCAACTGAACGCTCTCGAAGACGTGCTTGTAATCACCAGCGGCGCTGAGAAGTAGCTTCGGGAATTATGAATTACCAAACTCTCATACTAATCCCTAATCCAAAACGAGTTTAAGGTTCAAAGTTGTATCTCTCTTGAACCTTGAACCTTGCTCCATGTTCACAGATGGTCTATCTTGCGCCCGTAATCTTGTTTATAGCAGCCCTGGTGCAGTCCGTGGTGCTACCCCAGGCTGTGCCTATATCAGTACGTCCCAACTTTATAGTGCTGCTGGTTGTTTCCGTCTGCCTGGTCGAAGGGCTGTATGACGCTACGATATGGGGTTTCCTGGGCGGTATCATGCTCGACTTGATGAGCGGGCCAGCCTTTCCGCTTGGAGGTAACGCACTCATCCTGGTCCTTGTGGCTTTGCTGTCGAGCATGGGGCAGGCGAATCCGTTTCACAGCATGTTCTTCGTGCCGCTGGTCACTATCTTTGGGGCCACCGTCTTTTACCATCTTATGACGATGGGCCTCTTGACCGCTACCGGGCGTGGGGAGCCTGCGTTCATAGATAACATGTTGCGCGTGGCTCTCCCAGGCGCTTTACTTAACGTCATTTTGATGCCGGTCGCCTATAGCTCTATGCTCTGGATGAGTGAGAGAATAGGTCGGAGGGTAAAGGTAGAATGGTAGAACAACCGCTAAAACGTCCATATCGCGCCCTGCACGTGGCGCTGGTATTGATGTTTGTGCTGCTCGCGGGGCAGTTGTACAACATGCAGATACTCCAGGGCGAGAGATATAAAGCGAAAGCCCAGGGCAATCGTGAGCGCACCCTGCCGCTCGAGGCTACGCGCGGCGTTCTATACGACCGCAACGGCAAGCGTCTCGTGACCAACAATCCCTCCTATTCGATAGCAGTTACAGCCGCCGATGTAGATGATATCAACTGCGCCGCCGGGCCGGGTGCGCTCGAAGCACAAGTGCTCGATACCAGGCTCTTTACTGACCTGGCCGCCACGCTTAACGAGACACAGACCACTACTCTAACTACGACCGCCGAGCCGTTGGTGAGATATGTGATAACGGTCAAGCCGAAAGATTTGCCGCTCGATAAAGTGGGCGAGGTAGCTAACCGTCTCTCCGTCCCATTGAAGGCTATCAACTACAAAGAGACAATACTTGCCCCGCTCACCCAGACGGTATCCGCCAACCCCGCAAGCGAAAACCTCTTCTTGATCAGAAAAGACGTGACTGAAGTCGAGGCGACTGCTATACGGGCGCAGACAGAATTCCTTCCAGGCATACAGGTCTATAACGAGCTTGAATACAACTTTATCAGGGGGTTCAGCAACTGCCTGAAGCCGGTAGTTGTCAAACGTGGCGTCGATTACAATCCGATGCAGTCTGTTGCCTCGACGCTGACCAAACTTCCGGGCGTAAGTATCGAGCCTGAGCCTGTGCGCCAGTACGCGGACGGCCAGTTGCTCTCCCATCTTCTCGGCTATATAGGCCCCATTTCGCGGGAGGACTATGAGCAGACGCCCGGTGTATACGAACCTGACGACAAGGTAGGGCAGACCGGCATCGAATCGAGCATGGAAAAAGAGCTTCGGGGCGCTAAAGGCGAGGCGCGCGTCATGGTCAACTCCAAAGAGCGCATCGTAACCGAAGTCTCCTCAAGGCCACCTATTACCGGCAACAATGTAACGCTCACCCTCGACACCGAATTGCAAAGGGCTGTTGCATCGGCGCTACAGGACGGTATTACCAAAGCGAACGTGAAGTCCGGCGTGGCTGTCGTGATGCGCGTCGACAACGGGCAGGTCCTGTCGATGGTGTCGCTTCCCTCGTATGACAACAACCTCTTTTCGGCTGGCATTTCGCAGGCAGACTTTGACAAACTGAATACCGACCCCGCGCTTCCGATGTTCAATCGCTCTATCGGAGGAGCCTACCCACCGGGTTCCACATACAAGATGATTACCGCTTCGGCGGCCCTGCAGGAGGGAGTAGTGACTGCGGAGACGACCTATGTGTGTCCTGGTTATATCGAGGTGCCTTACACGTGGGACGAAAAGACACGTAACCCTTTCCGCGACTGGCGCGCCCAGGGCCACGGCACGATCACCGTAGTCCAGGCGCTCACCGTGTCCAGTGACGTCTTTTTCTACATAGCGTCCGGGCCGAAGCAAGAGGACCGCAAGACAATCAAGGAAGACGGCACCGAAGATATACTCTGGACCCGCTATTACACGCCGGGCGCGAAGAAGTACACCGAGTTTAATGGCCTGGGTATAGCTAAACTGGAGCGTTACGCTACTGCTTTCGGGTTGGGGCAGAAGACCGGTATCGAACTGCCAGGAGAAGTCGCGGGACTCTCGCCCGATCCTGCCTGGAAAGAGAAACTTGACCCAGACAACAAATGGTCTATGGGTGACACGCTGGTGACGGCTATCGGTCAGGGCTACAACCTGATGACGCCCTTGCAACTTGTGAATGTGACGGCGGCGGTTGCGAACGGCGGTACGCTTTATCAGCCGCAACTTGTGGAGAAGGTCACAGACTGGTCTGGAAGTGTGGTAAAAGAATATCAACCGAAGGTACTCGGCCAGGTGCCGGTCTCTCCTGAGAACCTGGCTCTTGTCAGGCAAGGCATGAGACAGGTCATTGCGGACAAGGTGAAGGGAACCGCAGCCAGCCGTTTCACCCTGAAGAGCATACCCGTTGCGGGCAAGACCGGAACCGCTGAGTTTGGCGAGATTGTGTCGATAAAGAACGGCAAGGAAACCAGGCGCTCTCATGCCTGGTTCACCGCTTTCGCGCCTTACGACAAGCCGGAGATTGCGGTTGTAGTGCTGCTAGAAGGCGGGCAGGAAAGCCTTGAAGGTTCGACCTTCGCTGTGCCTGTTACCGATGCTATTATGAAGGCGTACTTCAAGGTGAACGAGTAGAGCCGATTATGTAGCATCACCAGTTTATCTGTTATTAGACTATGAGGACTAACTTTGCAAGTGTCAGAAGCCGTCATTATAAAGGGAGTACGCGAAGGGCTGTTGCTCATCCTCGATGACGACGTATCGTTCTCGCAAATCCTGACCGCGCTGGTAGAGCGCATAAAGGCGCAACCCAACTTCTTCAAAGGCGCACCCGTCACCATCAACGCAGGCCATCGTGTTATAGACAGGCCAGAGTTCGACGTGCTCTACCGTATGCTCACTCGCAATGAGATGAAGGTACAAACCTTTGTCAGTCTGTCCGCGCAGAGTCGCATGGTCGCGGAAAATTATGGAGTTGCCAGCCGCCCACCATCCTTTGCCGCAGGGGACGCGGGCGTACAGGTCGGCCTCAAGGGGCGCGGCACACATGCTACCTCTCCTCTTGGGCCGGATATGGTCGCTAATGGCGCTGCGGAGGCAGGCAGTGGTCTGTTCCTGCGGCGCAACCTGAGTTCAGGCCAATCTCTACGTTACGGTGGCGATGTGTGCGTCCTGGGTGATGTAGAAGCAGGGGCAGAGATTATCGCGGACGGCGATGTGGTTGTGTGGGGAGTGCTGCGAGGCTATGTTCACGCGGGCGTGCTGGGCGACGACGAAGCGGTTGTCTGCGCGCTCCAGATGGTGCCGTCGCAACTAGGGATCGCGGGCCTCGTGAGCAGGTTTCCCAACTCCGACGCCCCACCCCGCCCGGAGCTTGCCCGTCTGGTCTCAGGCCGAATAGTGGTGGAGGCGTGGCAGGCTGAAAGCTCGCAATGAACGATCACCCATAAGAATATAAAAAAGGACATAGCATCTTGAGCCGTGTCCTCTTGTTATGTTTGGTATAT
>JBDSDS010000366.1:0-3581 GCA_039920445.1 Chloroflexia bacterium | reverse complement strand
GAAGCAGCGCGACACCCCTGCCGGGCCGCATCCACTGGTCGTGTGGCGCAAGCACCCGTTCTACCTGGCGGTGGGATTGGTTTGGCCCCTATTGGCCTATAGCGTGATGCTCTCCCTATGGGTGGTTTCGGCGGCGTTGGGCGGGCAGGGCTTGACAGGGGGGTGGGCTGGTAAGGTAGGATGGGGTGTGGCCCTCTTCACGCCCCTGTGCGTAGCGTGGGTGCTGTGGCTTTGGGAAGATTGGCGCAACGACCTGTATAAATTGGACCACGAGCGCGTTTATCATATAGAGAGTCTTCCTTTCGGATTGAGAGAACAGTCGAAGGAGACCCTTGTCACCCGCATAACGGATGTCTCGTATATAGTGCCGAGCCTTCTCGCTAACGTTCTCAACTACGGCGACGTTCTTATAAAGACACCGGGCGAAGCAACAGAGTTCGTCTTCAGCAAAATACATCGCCCCCGCGAGGTACAACAGGAGATAATGACCCGCCTCGACGAGTACCGCCTCAAAGAAAGCGTGGGCGTGGATCACGAAATTGAAGCCTGGATCAGAACGTATCATGATGTTACTGGTAAACCGTGAAATTATGAGTTTTGAATTATGAGTCTTGAATTATGAGTTTTGAATTGATTGAGTTCGTGTTAATTCAAGGCCCATAATTTCCGATTATGATAATCCTATACATCCCATGAAGAGAATACGTATTATTCTGGCTTTGCTTGCCACACTTGCCTGGGCTGCCTCCTCTGTGGAGGTCGCCCCTACTATGGCCGCGCCTGCGGGTGTGGCTCAGGCCAAAATCGCTATATCGGCGCGTGGGGGCTTCGGCGACGACGGCTCATACCTGATCGGCAAGTGGTTCCCTGTGCGCGTGACGCTGACCAACCCGGCTGGCGGCGCAAGCAGGCGAGTGCGCCTGGAGGTCGACTCGCAAGGTGACAGCGCGAGCGTGGTCACCGGCACTTATGTCCGTGAAATCGATATGCCCGCCCCGTCGCGCAAAGTGGTCACCCTCTATGCAACAGCTGCCAACTTCGCACGCAACGTGGAAGTCCGCCTCATGGAGGGGACTACACAAATAGACAGGGCGACTGTCAAGCTCGATCCTCTTGAGCAGGCAACTAACATTATCATCGGGGTAGTATCCCCCGACCCGGCGTTGCTCAACTTGCTAAAGGGCGAACGGTTCGGGCATGTGGAGAATGCTCTGTCGTCATCGGGGTATCAAAGCTACCTACCGCCAGTACCCACGACAGCACCGACTTCCAGTTCCTCATCTTCGTCATCGAGCAGCCCGGCCCAGGCAGCGGTAGCACACATGACCCTGGAAGAAATCCCTACTATTGCGGAGGCGCTCGACGGACTCGGCGTGCTCGTGCTTGATGATACCGACACCGGCTCCTTGCAAGTAGAGCAGAAACAGGCGCTCGCCGACTGGGTAGCCGGGGGCGGCACGCTCATCGCAGCCGTCAAGCCGGGAGGCGAGGGCACGCTGGCAGGTCTTAGCGAACTTTCGCCGGTAGAGGTAAACAGCACAAAGAACCTGTTAGGCATTGATAGGCTTGCAGATTGGGTAGCAGTGCAGGAGCCTGCCTCCTCATCTACCCTGGTCCCCGCTGCTACGATAAAGGAAGATGCTCGTTCAACGGTTTTTAGCCCTGTGTCGCAAGAAGGCGTGCCCCTCATAGCGATACGGGAGGTCGGCAGGGGGCAGGTAATCTACATGGCGCTGTCGCCGGGCCTCGCTCCTCTGAAGAACTGGGACGGGACGCTTCCCCTCTTCAGGCGGCTGCTCGTTGAGCACAAACTCCGTGTCGGCGATAGCATGAGCGCCCCAGGCTACTATGGTTACCCTTCAAATAAGGTATTCGAGACCTATGGCAACATATTTGATCTGCCCGGCCTGGACCTGCCAAGTCCGGCGCTGATAGGTATCTTCCTGTTCATTTATATCGCCATCATAGGCCCTGTGAATTTCATCATCCTTCGTAGGATGAGGCGCACCGAGCTAGCCTGGGCGACGATACCGGCGTTGGTGGCCCTCTTCTCGATTATCGCCTACCTGCTCGCCTTCCAATCCAAAGGCGGCGATCTGGTTGCGCTGCGTACCAATGTGGTCGAGACATACGCAACTCAGGGTCGCGGCGAGGTAACTCAATACCTGGGACTCTTCTCGCCTACGCGAGGCACTTATAACCTCGAAGGTAGCTCACCGTCGCTCGTAACAGAGATCGACTCCTACGGCTACGGTGGGGCGAGTAGCGGCAACCCGCTCCGCTTTTCGAGCGACGGGACGACCATCGTCAGCGATATCAAGGTCAACACATGGTCCCTTCGCGGCTTCCAGGCTTCTTCCATGATAGACGCCGAATCGCCGCTCCTGGCGCTGCTGTATGTTAGAGATGATATGCTAGAGGGTACTATCCGCAACCGGAGCGCTCAACCCCTGCAAGATGTAGTGCTCATTCGAGGTGACGCCTTGCAACACTTCACTTCTATCGCGCCTGGGGAGTCAGTGGATGTAAAACTGAAGATTTCTTCCAGGCCATTCAAATACAATTCCCCAACAGTGCTAATGCCAACCCCGCCGGGCGTGAGTGATCCCACATTGCAGGGGAACTTCGGCAATAACAACTCTTCTAACAGCGACGCACAACGAGCCTACAACCGCAAGGTAGAAGTGCTCAACAGGGCGCTCTACCCAGTTCTTTCTTCTGACCCGCCAAATAGCTTCGAGGTACTTGCCCTGATGTGGGGACCACCCGCCGGTTCCGATCTGTCGGTCACAGACGCCACTGCGCGCAATGACGACCTCAACCTCTGGCTCAGCAGGATACCCGTTACAACGCAAAACGACACAGGGACCCTCCAAGCACAGCTTAGCGCGGGCATGGTACCGTTCACGGTTTACGCTCCGGGCAACAGCGCAGACTGGATAAGCGGACCGCCGGTCTCCGTGCCGAACCTGACGCTTAAGCCCTATGCCGACATAACTTATAAGCTGCCCGCCGGAACGAAGCCGGCCACGATTGCGTTTAGCTATCAGGCGGTCGGTAACACTGGGGAGATAGAGTTGCTCGCTCACAATGTCAATACAGGAAACTGGGACCGGGTCGGTACACTCGTGAACGGGGCAATATCACCGCCACAATTACTGCCTATTTCCAACCCTTCCGCGTACACAAGCCCGAACGGGCATGTTATCCTGCGCCTAAATACCCGCCCCGGTGAGCAATCGGTAAATCTCTCGCCGATGGACCTCGTTCTCAATGGAGCAAAGTAGGAACCTGAATGCCTGACGCCGTAGTGCAAACCGAGAACCTGACCAAGCAATACGGACGCTTCACCGCGCTGCACGACCTCAACCTGACCATCGAACGGGGGGCGATCTACGGCTTCATCGGGCCGAACGGCGCGGGCAAGACGACCACCATGCGTATACTCTCCACTCTGCTCGAGCCAACGCACGGCCGGGCCTGGGTGTCCGGCTACCCGGTCATGGAAGAGCCACACGAAGTACGTCGGCGCATCGGCTATATGCCCGACTTCTTTGGCGTGTACGATAACATGATGGTAT
>JBDSDS010000365.1:0-4997 GCA_039920445.1 Chloroflexia bacterium | reverse complement strand
TCTTCGACTACCGCCTTGAGGTTGGCGAGCACCTGCCTGTACTGTCCTACGATATCTCCAGGCGCGACTATCTCTCCCGCTTCATCAATAGAAGTTTGCCCCGCGAGGAAGAGAAGGCGACCGCCATTTGTGAGGATGCCGTGGCTGAAGCCGGTGGGACGGGCGAGTGATGGTGGGGTGACGATGCGCTTTTCCACGTGGCTAGTAAGTGAACATACGGTCGTGGTCGAGTGACAAGCGGAGCAGCACGTTCGGCATCGCCATCTCGGCAGGCTTCCCAGCCAAGTCAGCTTCGCCCATCCCCCGCGCCTTGCTCGACATGCCCGACAGGTAGAACCGCCCGCCGCCTGCTACGATGCCATCGTACAACTCGCGCAGCTTGCCTGTGCCGAGGCCGGTGAGGTTGTCCAGCACGGCATCCCTCAACAATTGCACCCCGTCACCCGCCAGAAACAGCGAGACTTCATGCCCCTCGTCAATCGCAGTCTTGGCGACCAGGAAGCCGAGGGCTGCGCGGGTCGGGTTCTCCGGGCCGTGTGTTATGTGAACCAGGATTTTAGCCATCTCTTTACCGCCTTTATGATCTTGTAAGTTAGTCCTCTACTTCCCCTTCATTCGCGCTTCGTAGTTCCGAACTATCCTGTATACATCTTGCTCCACCGTCCATTCATTGTCGTATACAGTCTGCCATAAAGCAGCAAGCGCGGCTTCATCAGTCTCGCTAACCATGTTGTTGAATGCTTCAACTATCTCACTCTTAGCACGCATCTGGGCCAGACTGTTTTCGTTGCCACCCATACTGGTAGCAGGTCTGTCAGGATTGAACTTAATCAGATATTTCTCGAAATTCTCCCGCGCTTCGGACAGAGAGTAAGAGTAGTTAGGGCCACCCGCTACTTTGTCCGCATCAGGATCATCCTGCCCATCATCTTCCCAGTTGCATAGTGAGCATATCTCCCATGAGGCGCGCTTCTCCTCAATGGTGGGATATCCGCAGCAAGGACACATATAGCGATGTCCTCTCGCTGGCAACTCTATCTCGCCTGATCCTGCTCGCCTCATGTAATCATCGAACCACTTGCGGCGAGAATGAAAATCAATGCTCATCATGCGTGAAGGTAATTCATCTCCCCCAAACTTCGGCTTCTCCTTCGCCTTGAACGCTTCGTAAGTTGTATTCTCTCTGTGCTATCAGACCTCTGATGTACTATCTTGATAATTCATCAAAGTTTGCGCTACTATGCCGAGTCCGGTAACTGCACCAATCACGATCATAGCCGTCAACACTCCCAAGGCAACGCCCATCGTAAATTGAGGAGTATCGATCGAACTTGTATACCTCCAAGGGGGGAACATTGCCCGATGGGCAGCTAAACCGATGATACCGCCGACAAATGCTCCTACTGTCCATGCGAAGGCAGTGATAATTGCCCAGAGGGCCGCATCGAATTTAATCTGTGAAAACCCAGCTTGTGCCAGCCCGAATAGGTATCCAGCCAGGCCACAAACCACGACTAAGCATCCCCTCACGTCGGCTCCAGGATTCAGCCCGGTACCTGCAAGCGTTATGCCTCCTAAAACCATCATGATTAGCATCGCAATAAGCCATGCGACGCTGGACGAAAGTATCCAGTTCCACCAGCCTCTTGCTACGAAACAGCGACGCAATACCAGACCTTGCAAAATACCTAATAACGGTCCGCCAAAGTATGTGGAATATACGCCAAGCAAATCAGCAGCACCCCGAAAATAAATCTCCGATGCCCAGACAACACCATACCCCACCGTAGCAAGTAACCACAAGGTCCACATGTTGAAATAGGGTGGCTGGCGTAATGTTGTATTAGGCTCCTGTTCCATACCTATGTTTCGCTAACGCCCCGTAAACTTCGGCTTCTCTTTCGCCTTGAACGCCTCATAGAAACGCCTGTGGTCGTCGCCCATAAGCATGAGGGCCTGGGCCTGGGCCTCGGCTTCTAGGGCGGTCACAAGGTCCATGTTCCACTCGCTATTGATCATCCGCTTGGTCATCGAGATCGCCTGGGTCGGGCCGTCCGCTAACCTTCGCGCCCACTCCTGGGCAGAGGAGAGGAGTTCGTCGTGAGGCACGACCCTGTTCACCAGGCCGTACCTATCGGCGGTGGCAGCGTCTATGGTGTCGCCCAGCATGAGTAGCTCGGTAGCACGTCCCTGCCCCACGATGCGAGGCAACAGGTATCCAGACCCCATGTCCACGCCCGCAAGCCCCACCCGTGTGAAGAGGAAGGCAAACCGCGCCTGCTCGGAGGCTATACGCAGGTCTGAGGCTAGCGCTATCACGGCGCCCGCACCAGCCGTCATGCCATTAAGGGCAGCAATTATAGGCTTGTCGAGCAGGCGCATGTTCTGCACAACCGCGCCCGTCATGCGCGTGAAGGCGAGGTGGTCCTTCACGTCGGTATCGAGCAGCGCGCCAATGATCTCATGCACATCGCCACCTGAGCAGAACGCTTTGCCGCTCCCTGTGAGCACCAGCACCTTCACAGTGTCGTCGTACCGAAGTTCTTCCAGCAGGTCACGGAACTGCGCGTATATCTCGAAGGTAAGCGCATTCAGCACATCGGGCCGGTTGAAGGTGAGGGTGGCGATGCCGTCGCTTACTTCATAAAGAAAATCGTATTTCATCTGGACTCACTTTGGTTGGCGGGCGTAATCTCCAAGCCACTTCACCCAAGGCAGCTTGGTCTCTATTGCATTGTATAGCTTCTCATCTGCGGTCCATAGAACGCAATCGTACACCTGAGCTACCGCCAGATATGATGTATCGTAGGCTCGCGGGCGGTTGAATTGTTTAGCAAGTTGCCAGGCGAGTGGAATGATAGCTTTGCGCGAGGTCAGGCGAAGCGGTAGCTGCACAAAGGCCGAAAAGGCCACCTCTCCTTCCTCCGGGGTGAGGGCACGCAGGTATACGAGCCGCCGCAAAACCGAAGCGACCTCGTAGGCCAAAAGCGCGGGGGCGATGAGGGTGATCTGTTGGGCGCTCGCCTCCACAAGCAACTCCTTCGCTTTGTCGCTCAAGGGAGACGGCACAAGCGACCCTATCACCACATTGGCGTCAACACAAATCAGCGAGTTGTTCATGCAGCTCTTCTTCTCGCTCAGCGCGCACCTGCTCCAAAACATCGGTAGTGATGAGCTTACCCCCACGACGCACGGCAATACGCTCTCTTAATATTTGCATCTGGGTGATCAGTTCGGCATCAACTACCTGCGTCGGTGGCTTAACAGAGATTTCAATATGTTCCTGTTCAAGCACTTCGTCCTCCGCAAGCTGCTGCATGATAGCGTCCAGGCAATAACTTGTGACCGGAACATCATGTTTGGCTGCCGCCAACTCGATACGGCGTTTGATCTCAATATCGGCGTAGACCTGTATTCTTTTCATATTTGGTGTGTCCATAGCAGCCAAACCTCCCAGTGGCCCTCGGTTCTGACCGCAGCACTATACTAATACAATAGCACTTTGACATTAAGGTGTCAAGTAGTAAGAGGATACATGAGTTTGAGTCTACACCAACGACTCAATACGCGACTGAGGTTTCTTTATCATCAAAGGCTTGGCCGTCCCAGCATTCTACCCACACCTGAATGCTGTCGTCTTGCAGTACCACATTTAGGGCATATCCTTCTTCCGAGAACGGACCTGTGCCTCTCCCTTGAGTAACAATCTCATAAGCAACATCAGGCTCCATTATTGGAGCTTCATCACCAGTCGGTTCAATCTGAAATTCCATAGGCACTGAGCGTTGATTACTCACGCGTACAACTATTACTTCACCCCTTGCTGGGTTCTGCTTTAGACGAGAAATATATTCTTTTTTACTTTCACTTGAAGCCATTACAGCCTCCCGCTTTGCTAAGACATCACCCCACCACCGTCCACATTGATCGCCTGCCCTGTAATCCCCTTGCTGCTCCCCTGCGCGAGAAAGATCACCACCGATGCAACTTCTTCCGGCATTATCAGGCGGCCTTGAGGATTATTCTTCTCCAGTGCGGCCCGCGCTGCTCCTTCGCTCATGCCAGTGCGCTGGACGATGTTGCTGATGCTCGCCTGGGTCATAGGCGTGTCAACAAAGCCGGGGCATACTGCATTTACCGTGATGTTGTGCTGCGCCAGTTCAGCGGCAAGTGACCGCGTCAGGCCCAACACACCATGCTTGGCGGCTGTATAGGCTGCCACGTATTTATCGCCCACCCTGGCGGCTGTGGAGGCGATGTTGATGATGCGCCCACCCTCCTGCTCCATCATAGACGGCAAGAACGCTTTGGTCACATAGTACACGCTCGTCAGGTTGGCGGCAAGCATACGGTGCCACAACTCGTCGGGGTGGTCGAGGAACTTGTGGCTCTCTGCGCTGCCCGCATTATTCACCAGGATGTCGACACCCCCCAGGTCTTGAGTGAGCCGCGCCGCCATCTCAACTACCTGTCCCACATCGGTCACATCGCACGCTGTAAAGAAGCACCGCCTGCCCATCGATTCGAGCTCCGAGGCGAGCGACTCCAGGTCAGGCGTGGTGCGGGCAGTCACTCCAACGTCGGCCCCAGCCTCAGCGAGCGCGAGCGCGATTGCCCTGCCGATACCGCGTCCTGCCCCGGTAACTATTGCTCTGTTGCCCGCAAGTCGCATGGTTGGCATAACGGCTACTGTCCGCCCGGTTCGCTCACGGGACGAACGAGGCGATTGTAGTAATTACACCACTCGCGCAGCACACACGCTTCGCACAGGGGACGTTGGGCTTTGCAAATTTTGCGGCCATGTGTGATCATGTTGATATGGAAGGTGTAACGCCTGTCGGGCTGCACTATCTCTTCGAGCGCATCGTGAGCCTTGTCGGCATTGGTCTTCTCATCGATCAGCCCAAGCCGTTGCGACACCCGATAGACGTGGGTATCAACCGGCAGCACAGGCATCCCACACGCGAACATCAACACGCAAGCCGCCGTCTTAGCCC
>JBDSDS010000364.1:0-10035 GCA_039920445.1 Chloroflexia bacterium | reverse complement strand
TTCTTGGGCTTGCTGGCAGGGAGAGGTAGAGTTGCACGAACCCTGATCACTCTGTCGTTCGGTGTAATGCTCCTGCAATTGCTGTACATTTGGGTCGGCGATTTGATTTTTACTCGATACCATTAGTCCATCTGCGGTAGTTTACATTATGAGACACGACCTTTATCAAGACCTATATGTCAAGGAACAAGATTACTGGTGGCATGTTGGAAAGCGTGCCATTGTTTACAGCTTGCTCGAACGTTATCGTGACCGTCGGAGGAGGGAAGGGCGCGCCCTGGACCTGGGGTGCGGCACGGGGCTGAACCTTGATTTCCTGTCGCGTTATGCCAAGCCCGTCGGCACCGACTTCTCGGAGGAAGCATTGCGATTCTGCCGTGAGCGCGGGCACCAACTATTGTGCAAGGCCGATGCGGCGGCTCTCCCCTTCCCAGACGGGGAGTTCGATATTATCACGGCTCTGGATGTGATTGAGCACCTTGATGACGACCTCGCCGCCCTAACGGAAATACGGCGTGTGCTGCGGCCTGGCGGCCTGGTGATAATCAGTGTTCCGGCCTACCCGATACTGTGGAGCTATTGGGACGACATCCTCGGACACAGGCGCAGGTATACGACCAAGATGATGAAAGCAGTTGTGCGAAAATCAGGCTTGCGATTGCGCCGGGTGAGCTATAGCAATGCCGCTATCCTGCTGCCAACCGTTGCTTTGCGCTTGGTGAAGGCTGCCCAAGGGAAAGCCGCCGCAAATCGTGGGCAAAGTTCTGATCCGGAAAGCGACTTCATTCCTGTTCCAAGATGGCTTAACGGGCTGCTGACCGCTTATTACCGAGTGGAGGCACGTCTGCTTGCCCGTCGGTCTCTTCCATTTGGGCTGTCGGTAGTCTGTGTGGCCCAGCGTCTACCGAATTACGAATTACAAATTACGAATTACGAATGAGTCTGGCTTCTACTGGAGCGCGCATCAACATATGGGGGAGATTGGAGCAGATCGTCCCTCGGTTGCTTGTACTTACACTTATCTTGTGGATCGCAGCGATTTTTGCAGCGAGTTTCTTCAAATATGAGACGTTAGGGCAGGGTTACGATCAGGTAGACTTCGAGCAGGCGATCTGGAACACCACGCAAGGGCGGCTTGCCGAGGATTCGCGATTCAACTTTACAGGCTCGGTCTTTGGCATGGACTGGATGCCTATGCTCCTCTTCTTCGTGCCTGTTTATGCGCTGCTGCCATCAGCTCATACGCTCTTTTTCCTACAAATCGTGGGTGCCGGGCTGGGCGCGATTCCCGTCTACTGGTTGGCGCGCGACCGTCTTGGTAGCAAGTTAGTTGGCTACTGTGCCGCACTTCTGTTTCTGCTTTACCCGACACTGCTGCACACAGTCCTTAGTCCATTTCAGGTACGGCTGTTCAGCGTGACCCTGCTACTCTTCGCCTTTTACTACTTTGCAAAGGCTAAGTGGCCTTTCTTTGCTGCCTTCGCGCTTCTTGCGATGCTTGCCAGGACTGATGTATCGCTGGTGGTAGCGATGTTTGGGCTATATGGACTGCTGACACAGAGGAGATGGCCCTATGTTGTGCCGCCTCTGATGGTGGGATTTGCCTATTTTGCGCTATCGACCTTCGTCATCGTGCCTTCATTTGCGTATCCGGGTGTGCTTTCGGGGGGTAATGGTGAAGTGGGTATGTCGTGTTGGCCGTGCGGCACTAACCCCATCCTTGCTTATTACGGCCATCTCGGCTCGTCGGGTGGCGAAATCATTGCCTATATTTTGACGCACCCGTTCGAGGTTGTGGGACTGATGTTCACCGGGGAAAAGGTGGGATATATGCTCTCGCTTCTTGTGCCGCTCCTATTCTTTCCAATGCTAGCCTTGCGGCCCCTTGTGCTGTGCCTGCCAATACTCGCGCTCAACTTGCTGTCTGTCCGTGAGGCTCAATACGACTTCGAGCATCACTACAGCTTATTATTAATACCAGGCCTCATAGTGGCGACAATATACGGTGCTGATACATTCCGAAGGTTGGTTACCACTAGATTATCCAGGTCGGATAATTATTTGGCGCATGGTGTCCGGGTTGCGGCTATCCTCTGCGTGGCCTGGGCGCTCGCAATGCAACTGCCTTACAAGAACCCCGCTGCGCGTGCATTTCTCTATCCTGAGCCGCCAGAGCGCGTGAGTGTGGCTCGTGAATTAATCTCTATGGTGCCGCCTGATGCGAAGGTGGCCGCTAGCTCTAAACTGGCTCCGCGTCTCCTGCCACGACGTTTTATCTATAACTTCCCTCCCGCGCCTTACTCTCCTTACAACTTTGGCCCACGCCGGTCGCCTCTTTATATCGACCTCGATTATATCCTGGTTGACCCGAAAGCGAGCGCGCTTGGGTATGAGGACAACAAGATTGGCGAGAAGACTGGGCTCGAACTTCTGCGCGAACTCCCTGATTGGACGCAGGTTGCCGACCGGGAAGGCTTCCTTTTATTTCGGCGGCGGTAGGCTGCTCCTGTGATATAATACGCGCATGAACGACAAAACAGCGGATAGCAGTCCGGTTGAGCCTTTATCAGTGGTCATGGAAGAGGCGACAAACCGGCTTTTTATTGAGTGGAGTGACGGCGTCACCACTCAGTACCCGATAGAATGGCTTCGGTGGCAGTGCCCATGCGCGTTGTGTCGTGGTGAGATGGGGACGACCGGCAGGCTCGACCATGTTAAGACCCTCACCCCGCAAGAGACCCAACTAGAGAATGTCCAGCCAGTGGGTCGGTATGCTGTCATGCCCTTCTGGGCGGACGGCCACCACGACGGTATTCTTACCTACCAATGGCTGCGTGCGAACTCTCAGGATGACGCTGCTACGAACCCCACAACGTAATGTCTGGTGAACGCACTGCCGAGCAGGAGGCTCATGTACCGTCCGCAGGCGATTCCTATTTAGACCTGCCAGATAACGCTGCATTAGAAGCTCGCATCGAAGTGGCTATCGAGCCGTGGCTGAAGCATATGGCGTGGCGTGCTGATTTCGCACAATGGCGTGATCGTCGCATCCGGCAGGAAGACCATCAAACTACCAACCTGCAAGATGTCAGGTCGGCTCTGCGGCACGATCTGGCTGATAAGGTTGTGCTCGACCTCGGTGCTGGGATGGGCGGTTTGTCCGTTGCTCTCCTGCGAGATTTCGGGACCGAAGGGTTGCGGTTGCTGGCGATGGACTATAATCCTGATTACTGTCGTATCGCGCGCTTGCGGGGCGATCGCTACGGCATTCGCTTGCCGATAGCAGTTGCCGCAGGTGAGCATCTGCCTTACGCATCTAGCGCTTTCGATCTTGTTATTTGCCTGGATGTTTTAGAGCATGTGGCCCATGCGCCTTCTGTATTACGAGAGATGCACCGAGTGCTGAGGCCGGGGGGCATTGTACTGACGACAGTACCGAACCGTCACGCCTTCCGCGACCCGCACTACCACCTCCCGCTGATCAACTGGTTACCTCGCACTCTGGCAGAGTGGATTATAGAGCGCGCGGGAAGATCGAAAGTGAATGCGCTCCTGCATGACAGGCAAGGACTATCTGAGCTAAATACCTATACATGGGGACAATTCGAGCGTTTGGCTAAGTCACTAGGCTACAATGTGCAGGACCAGGTCTATGAACGCATACGGCATGGTGAAATCAGATTACTTACCGGGGTGCGGAAGCGGTTGCTTGCGGTTCTCTCTCATACTCATTTGTTGAGGCTCCTCTACCGAGCATACAGATACGGGTGGCAGGGTACGTTCCAGATAACTTTGGTCAAGGGCTGACGCAGTGAAGATCGCCCTCTATAATCTCACGACTACAACGCGCTGGGGCGGTGTGGAGATGTTCGTCTGGGAGGTCGCTGCATCGTTGGCCGAGCGTGGGCATCAGGTAGACATCTTTGGTGGCCGTGGGCGGCGGGACCTGATGCGGCATATACCGGGCGTCCGGGTTTTTTGCTTTCCTTATATCGACCGCGATACGTGGCGGAAACTACCTGTTGTTTCCAGGCAGTACACGCTGACCAAATTGCTGGAACGGTTGAGTATGCTTCCCTTCGCCGTCCCACGCTTGCTGTCTGGGCGTTATGACATAGTACATATCCAGAAGCCCTACGATCTACCGATGGGCCTGTTCACGAAGTTGACAGGGGCAAAACTGTTGTTTGGGTGTCACGGCAAGGACTTCTGGCTTGGCGACAAAGCCTTCGTCCATCTTGCCGATGGCGCGGTTGCTGCCAGCAGGTACAATGCGATGCAGGTCAGGCAGCGATATAAGATCGAGCCGGTCGTAATCTACAACGGGGTAGACCTTGATCGCTTTCGACCTGAGCCTGATCAGGCTGGCGGTGATGAGGAGGTATTGGCCCGGTTGGGTCTAAGCCTTCCCACGAGCGACAAGCCCGCAATTCTCTACGCAGGCAGGCTCATTCGTTGGAAGGGTGTCGAATACCTTATCAAGGCGATGCCTCATATTGTCCCGCCATTTACCCGCTTATGGATAGCAGGAGAGGGGACATATCGCGCTGAGTTAGAGCAGTTAGCGGCAACGCTCGGTGTTGCTGACCGCATACATTTCCTCGGCAAGCTGGAACAAGACGATCTGGCGTCTCTATATCGCTCGGCTGCGATGCTGGTAGCAACATCGTTCGTCAACGAGACCTTCGGCATGGCGCTTTGTGAGGCGATGGCCTGCGGGGCTGCCGTTGTAGCGACTAACTTCGGCGGATTCCGCGAGGTGGTGCAGGATGGCGTGACGGGGCTGCTGGTCCGCCCTCAAGACCCTGATGACCTGGCGAAGAAGATAAATGATCTTTTAGCCGATCCGCAATGCGCTATGGAGTTTGGACGTGCAGGTAGGCAGCGAGTGATCAGCGAGTTCAGTTGGGGTGCGGTCACAGATAGGCTGGAGGAGGTATACAGGTGTCTCGCCCCCTCCTCTATGTAGCTTACCCAATGAAACTGGACCTCGGTGCGGCCAATGCGATCCAAACCTACCATACAGTGCGCGAACTTTCGAGATTGGTGCCAGGCATGCGATTGGTGGTGCCGCGCTGGCTGCTTGAGAAGAGCGCCTTTTCGGCTGTGGGCGCACTCCACCTCCCACGCCCTGCCGTCAATAAGCTATCTCGATTCGTTCCGTGGTCGGGCTGGTCTTACATAGAGCGCACCCTGTATAGCTTCATGCTCGTTGTATTACTGTTGGTTTGGAGGCTGGTGGGACGAGGCTACAGGGTGATTTATGTGCGGGATACGGTCTGCGCGGCGTGGTTATCTGTGTTGCGCCCTGTGCATGGAGCCTGCCTTTTGTACGAAGTGCATGACCTGGAGGCATCGCACCCAAGCAAGGCGTCAAAGTGGCCCCGCGCCTTTTGGGGCCGGTTCCTACCCTGGCTTGACCGGGTTTCGTTGCGGGGAGCAGACAGGCTCGTATCGCTTACCAGCACATTTAAGGAGTGGCTTGTGACGAGTGGGTTGCGGAAAGCCGAGGATGTTGTCGTCGTGCCTGATGGATTCGCGCCGCCGGACTCCGGCTACCCATCAAAGGGTGATGCGAGGCGCGAACTAGGACTGCCAGCTGGTGCATTTATTGTTGGATATGCAGGCATGACGTTCGCGTACCGTAGGCTCGACCTGCTTATGACGGCGTTCGCCCCGCTTGCCTCCCATTATAAAGATGCCCTTCTTCTCCTGGTCGGTGGTCGTCCATTTGAAGTGCTCGAACTTCGAGCGCAGGCTGAGAGGCTCGGCATAGATTCTGAGCGAACCGTAACGCCTGGACAGGTCGAGCACGACCGCACTCCACTCTATCTAGCAGCCTCTGATGTTCTGGCGATACCCGAAACAGTCACGCAGATGACGGCCTCTCCACTCAAGCTGTTCGAGTACATGGCGGCGGGGCGCGCTATAGTCTGTAAGGATATGCCTGCACTGAGAGAGATCGTCGATGAGACTTCGGCGCTTTTTTTCTCGGAGGGAGATTTCAATGCGCTAACGGCCTGTCTATTGAGGCTCAAGTCAGACCCCATCACTCGTGAGAGACTGGGTGAAGAAGCAAAGAGGCTATCGACACGATATACCTACCGCGCACGTGCAGAAAGGATAGCTGAGGTGGTGGCGAGTTGCAGGTAGAAGCGCCTCCAACAGGGCGGACACACGGGTCCGCCCCTACAGGGCTACGCAGAGTCCGGTGGTGGCACGAACGCCCTTTACTCTTGCTGTGCATACTGTTTGTCGCGATTGCGCCTCTTGTAACCAATCGCATTTACGCAAGCGACGAAATCCAGTATTTTGCTTACACACACTCGCTTTTCTTCGATGGCGACCTCGACTTCAGTAACCAATATCTACACTTCTACGAGTCCGACCGTGTGAAGTTCGAGCGTATCTACGAAGACCTGTATAAGAAGCGCGAACCTCTGACTAATCTACCGTTGAACGTAGCTCCCATCGGAACGGGCCTGTTGTGGCTCCCGTCGTTCAGTCTGGCGCATGGGTTTGTGCTGGCTGCTAACTCACTAGGAGCATCAATACCTGCTGACGGCTACTCACAACCTTACATAGCGGCGATCTGCCTCACGTCGTACCTGCTGGGGTGCGTCGGGTTATTACTATGTTATTCTCTAGCCAGGCGCTATTTCACAGCCTGGGTAGCAGCCCTGAGCGTCGTGACGATGTGGCTTGCGACTCCTCTCATCTTTTACACAGTGGTTGCGCCGCCCTGGTCTCATGCCACGTCTCTATTCGCCGTTATCCTCTTCCTGTGGTATTGGGACAGGACGCGAACGCCGGACGAATTACGAATTACGAATTACGAATTACAAGAGAGACCGGGATTGGGCAAAGTCCAACCACGCACGATGCGCCAGTGGGTCCTGCTTGGCGCGTGCGCTGGTCTAATGATGCTTGTTCGGGAGCAGGATGCGCTGTTCATATTGGTGCCCGCCCTAGAGGCTGTAGTGCGTGTTTGGTCTGCTTATCAGGAGCGTATGGCGTTAGTAAGACAAGTGGCATTTTCCTGGGTGCGTGGGCTTGTGATGATGGGCGTGACAGCCGTTGCGATCTTCATCCCGCAGTTGATGGCGTACCGCGGCATTACGGGGGCGTTTGGGCCGTCGAAAGTGGTAACCGGTAAATTCAACTGGACCTCGCCTAATTTTCTCAACGTGCTTTTCGCACCTGACCATGGCCTCGTACCGTGGACACCTGTCGTCCTCCTGGCCGTAGTGGGGCTTGTGCTCTTGTGGCGGCATGACAGGCTGCTAACCACAGGGCTGGCGGCGGCGATGTTTGTACAAGTATATGTAGCCGGGTCGTTTCTCACATGGCAGAGTGCGGGGTCTTTTGGGCAGAGACGCTTCATCAACAGCACGTCTATTTTCGTGCTTGGGGCATGCGCGCTGATCGCATACGCCCTCTCACATGGAGTGCCTAAGTGGGTCCCAGCCGTGGTTTCGCTGATATTCATTGCGTGGAACGGCGGCCTTTTGATGCAATACGCATTATGGTGCTCTCCACAGCGCCAGGGGCTAGACTGGTCCACGGTGTTGCGCGGGCAGTTAGAGATGCCTGCCAGAGCCTTACAGTTGTTTTGGGACTACATAACAGACCGTGAGAAGTTTTACCGAAGTACCCGCCAGTGTTGATGTATGTGTGCGTGGGTGCTAGAATAGGCTGCGTAGTCCGGTCCTGGCAACGCATCAGTAGGCCTCCCTTGAGGAAGTTCGCTTGATTTCTCAGCATCTACTTAACGCAATTGTATGTATATCTTCCGAATGCGCGGGAGGTGGGGTCCGTCTGATTGCGGATTCCAGCACTGAGGCTATCCTGTTGCTCCGTTGTGAGCGATGCGGCCGTGTCTACCACATCGCTGATAACTATGGCTATATCGACTTGATGCCGCAGGTGGAAGCGGACCATACCTCGTTATACGTCGCGCATGAGGAGGAGTTTGCGGACACCCTCGACTACAAGGCGATTTCAGTGCCTTTACTCGGCGCGGGCGTGCGGCAGCGTGCCATTCGGCGGCTCCTCAAGCCGAGTAAGGAGGACAGCCTGATTGAACTTGGGTGCGGCAACGGCAAATTCCTCTATTGGAACCGCAGGCAGGCAGGCTGGGTCGTCGGCATCGACCCGGCTCCCCTGTTCGCGGAAGAGGCTTTACGGCACGTCGATCTGTGCCGTGCTGACGCACGAAGCTTGCCGTTCGCGGACGGCGCGTTTACCGCTGCTATGTCTATCGACGTATTGGAGCACCTCTCTCTCGATGGCATAAGAATGTATTTGGGCGAGGCCCGTCGTGTCCTCATACCAGGCGGCAGGCTCTTCATTTTCTCCAATACGCGGGAAGGCTCTCGACTTGATTTCGTCGTGCGGGGAGCGCGCATACTGTCGAAGCGGCTTGGGGAAGCAGGATTGATCGATAACCGGCGGGACAACCTGAGAAAGTCCGACCACGTGAAGGCAATTTCAACCTATGAGGAGCTTGAGGACGTGCTCAGGAGCGCAGGCTTCCGGGTAGAAAAGGTCATTTTCTGGAACGGTCTATTTCAGAGTCTGATAGAGAACCTTGTGGTAAAACTGGGCGAAGCCATACTCCGCAAGCGGGGTATGTCTAAGGTCACTGAAGCGGAAAATATGGCGGGTACAGATGTCGTCAGGTCATCTGTGCGCGGGGTATTGGCCCGACGCGGCCTGGAATACCGCTTCCTTTTGTTCCTAACCGAGCTAATGTGGCTCGACCTCGTGCTGTTTGGTTCGTGGAGGGCCGGGCCTTACTTTCTTCTTGCGCGGCGCGAGGAGACGCATTGAAGATATTGTACGTCGCATCGGCGGTCGAAGCGAGCGGGATCTCAGGAGGATCAACACACGTGCAGGAGGTAGCGTGCGGCTTGACTGCTCTGGGGCATGAAGTTGTGGTACTCGCACGACCGGGGCGCGGTCACGGGCAGACAAAGCTCCAATGCGGCGCGAAGCTGGAAGAATCGCCTTTCCCTAAAGAGCTTGCCCTTTTGGGGCGGATTCAGTTGGAGAGGGTTTACCGCGCATTCAAGCCACAGGTGGTGATGGAGAGGTTCTATAACTTCGCCGGGGCTGGCATCTGGCTAGCTCATAAAAAGGGCTTGCCGTCGCTTCTTGAAGTGAATGCGCCCATGATAGACCCACCGGGTAGTTTCAAGACTAAATTGGACAGGTTTCTTTTCGGCGCGATGCGGCGGTGGGCAGTCCGGCAGGCCAGGTGGTCATCGGCAATCGTGACGCCTTTGGCATCGACCGTGCCCCGTGAAGTATCACGGCGCAAGATTCATGAGCTGCCCTGGGGCGCTAACGTCGAAAGGTTTGAGCCAGGATTGCGCGTCCGCGACAAGGAGAGATTGGCTGACATGGCTGCTGAAGTTGGGCTGCAAGCAGGCAGTCAGGTCGCCGTCTTTCTTGGGAGCTTTCGCGCATGGCACGGCGTCAGGCATTTTGCAGAAGCGGCTCGTCGTCTGGTCGAATCAGGTAGCGCTCTTTCGTTTCTGGCGGTCGGCGGCGGGCCTGAACTAGAGCCGTTAATGGCAGAAGCGCGAGGATGGGATTTGCCAAATGGACGGCTGGTAATTATAGGTCCGCAGCCTCACGAAAAGATACCTGACTTCCTTGCGATGGCGGATATAGGTGTGGCGCCCTTTCATATGGAAGCTTATCCGCCGCTCAAGACGTTCGGCTTTTACTGGTCGCCCCTCAAGGTGTTCGAGTATATGGCGTCGGGGCTGCCTGTGGTAACGATTGACGTCAACCCACTCAACATTATTGTCAGGCAAGAGCAAGAGGGCCTTCTCTACCGGTCGGGCGACGTTGACGGGCTGGTGGCCGCTCTCCGGCGGCTCGAAATGGATAAGGACCTCGCAAGTCGCCTTGGGGCAAGCGCGCGTATCAGGGTCGAGCAAAATTATAGTTGGGAGAAACATTGCCGCGAACTGGACCGTCTCCTGCAGGGTATGGCACGTGCCTGAGCCTAATGTCGGTATGCTG
>JBDSDS010000363.1:0-6215 GCA_039920445.1 Chloroflexia bacterium | reverse complement strand
TCGAGCAGCAGCCAGAACAGAAGGGACGTCCCCCGCAGGCTGCGACAGGACCGCGACGAGCTATATGCGGTGAAACTCTTCCCAATCGCCTACGGCAACGCAGAAGGCGTAGACGTAGAGGTAATGCAGGATTTCGCCGATATAACCCAGACACGACTCATCAGCGGCGACACTACCGACATACGCAAAATCTACCAGGAAATGAGCAGCTACTTCTAAGCTTTAGACTTAACTATCACACGGTGTAATATAAGGTTGATAGGGCACCTGACCCACCATGATTGTGCTTATTGGCCCTACATAATCCCCTTTGTTCTGTACTGCAACTCCGTATCAGGAGGTTTGGCAGGTTGGTGTTGCAGGCGAGTGTTTCGTAAATCTCCTAAAACCCCTTTACCTGTCAATACTGATGCATAATCGGGAGTGGTGAAAAGAGTAGAGAAGCAATAAAATAGAGGTATGGAAGAAGAAGAACAAACAAAGCCCAAGTGCCCATGCCCACATTGCGAACAGAGCCGATATGTCGTGAGAGCCGGGTTCAACCACACAGGTTCACAGAGGATGAGGTGCCAAAGCTGCAACCGATACTTCACACCCCATAGGAAGCCGATGGGCTATGACCAGACAACCAGAGAGTTAGCAGTGCGTCTGTACCTAGAAGGGAACAGCTTCCGAGGTATAGGCAAAGTGCTCTCGGTCCATTATGTGAGCGTCATCAATTGGGTGAATGCGCATGAGCGCACCCTTCCACAAGAGGTGGTGGACAAAACACCCACGGATACGGTGGAAACGGACGAATTGTTCACGTACATAACCCAAAAAAAGAGCGGGTCTACGTAGTGGTATCTGTAGCTAGGGAGAGCAGAATGATAGTGGGCGCAGAGGTGATGGAGGAACGAAGCTGGGAGAATATGCAAGGTTTCGCTGATGAACTGCCTCCTGCCCACAGGTACTGTTCGGATGAACTGAGTGTGTACGGTGAGTTATGGTGGCCTGCGAACCCACAGGGAGGTGATAGCAGCTACGTAATCTCACATGGTAAGGACGAGACCTACACCATCGAAGGAGTAAACGCTGATTTACGTACTTACCTGGGTCGCCTCAAGCGTAAGAGCCGTTGCTTCTCTCGGTGTATCGAGGCATTACGGCGGGCAGTGCGTCTCTTCGTCTGGCACTACAATCGCCGCCAACGTGCTATCTTTGCCAATCCTCGCCTCAAGAATAATCTCTCTCTACTCTTTTAATCACTCCCTTTGACCGAGTGGTCAGCGGTCGGTAGTCGGTCGTCCATAGAGGATGTTCAATGCAATTCACTAATCTTCTCGAACTCGAAGCTCTGGCGCGAGAAATCATAGAGCCTGCTGCCTTCGACTACATCGCGGGTGGCTCCGACGACGAAGTCAGTCTGCGTCATAACCGAGAGGACTTCGGGCGCTACATGCTGCGGCCTCGCGTGCTGGTAGACGTTAGCAATGTCGATACTTCGACCACCTTGCTAGGTGTCCCTGTTGACTTCCCGGTGCTCCTCGCACCCACCGCAGGCCATAAGCTATGCTGCGAGGAGGGTGAATCCGCAACAGCCGCCGCAGCCGCCAAATCCAATACCATTATGGTCCTTTCCACCCTGGCGACTACTTCCCTTGAAGACGTGGCGTCGGCATCGGACAGCCCGAAGTGGTTCCAGCTGTACGTCTACAAAGATAAAGAAGTGACCCGCAGCCTTGTCGCGCGGGCCGAATCCGCAGGTTACAAAGCCCTCTGCCTCACTGTGGACGTGCCGTTCATCGGCTACCGCGAGCGTGACCTGCGAAACGCATGGAGCTTCCCTTACCCACTCGCCAATTTCATGGAAACTGCGTTGGAGAAAATGCCCATTGGCGTGGTAAACACCTCCTCCGGCCTCGGCAGCTACATCGCCTCCAAGTGGGACCCTTCCCTCTCCTGGAAAGACCTCGATTGGCTCTGCTCTATTACGAAATTGCCGGTAGTCGTCAAGGGTATTCTGACAGGAGAAGATGCTGTTCTGGCCGCCGAGCATGGCGCAAAGGGCGTAGTCGTCAGCAATCACGGAGGCCGCCAACTCGACTCTGCCATCTCAGGCATCGCCGCGCTCCCCGATGTAGCGCAGGCAGCGGGCGACAGGCTTGAAGTGCTAATGGACGGTGGAGTGCGGCGTGGTACCGACGTGCTAAAGGCCCTGGCTCTTGGCGCGCGGGCTGTGCTGATAGGCCGGCCCTACCTCTACGGCCTCGCGGTCGGAGGGGAAGCAGGCGTAGATCGCGTGCTCACCCTCCTTCGCCAGGAACTCTCCCTCGCCATGGCCCTGACCGGACGCCCCAACATACCGAGCATTGACCCAGGCGTGCTGGCAACTTAACCAAGCAGCCAGAAATGAGATAAACGACCACCGACCACCAATATGCTATACTATCCAAACTAACCAAACAGGAGCTACCATGGCATCAGATACAACCCCAGCCTACAACAGCGAGGGCGAGGAAGTTACTGCACCGCGCCGACGTAAAGAGGCGGTTAGCTACGACGCCGGCCTCGCGCCGACCTGTATGATCTGGTTCGTTTTCATCGGGCTTGGCGTATTGATAGGCATCATGCTGATCTGGGGCATCGGGAACCTCGATTCTATCTCCCGTTAGCCCACCAATATAGTCTCACTTGCATAGCAGGGGACCCCTTCCTCCTCTGCTATGCGCGCGTCTATCATACGGTACGTTTGGCCCACCCCCATTAACCCAACTGTGCTATAGACCTCCCCTTACCCTTTCCTTATACTAAAACCAGCTAGTTAAGCCAACTAATAATTCAAAACTCAAAACTCAAAAGTCCCTAACAGTGTTGCTTCATTCCTCTGACCTACAACCTCGACTTCGCACGGCGCGGCGCGTGTTTGGCCTTGTGCCAATCATCGTCTTCCTACTTACGCTCGTGCTCTTCGCCGCGCCTGTCGCACCCTCAGCGGTTCAGTTTCTCCATTTGCTGCTCCGCTCGGTCGTGACATCGCTGGCATCTTCCTTCGTCTGCATAGCGGCATACGGCTTCTATCGTTACCTCATCGAACGTTCTCCCGGCCTCTAATAAACGGGCCAAACCTTCAAACCATCCTGTAGGGGCGGACCAATGTGTCCGCCCTTGTTTGCTCTGAGAAATAGAAAAAGGGCGGACACATTGGTCCGCCCTTACAACCATCATTAGGCTGTCAGACGCGTGGGAAAGGCAGCACCCAGACCCAGATCACCACGGTGAAGACTACGCTTCCCGCGATGACGAACAGGTGGAATATCTCGTGGAAGCCCAACACTCTAGGGAACGGGTTTGGCCTTTTGCGTGCGTATATTATCGCCCCTATCGTATTTAGCGCGCCCCCGAAAATGAGCAGCCCTATCACGTACCAGGGAATTACCTCCAGAAACGCGGGCAGCGCTAGCAGCGATATCCAGCCCATGGCAATATAAAGCGCCGTGCTCAAGGCGCGCGGTACTTGCCATGTTACACCAGGCAGCCCTATGCTGACGGAGAGAGCAACCCCCACCGTTGCGGACGCCCAAACCGCTATCAGCATAACTGTGCGGAAAGTGCCGTTCAGCAGATTAAAGCAAAGGGGAGTATATGTCCCGGCGATCAACAGCGAAATGTTCGAGTGGTCAAGCGAGCGCAGGACGCGACGAGGCTTATCGGTCCACGAGCCAATATGATAGATCGCGCTCACCGTGTAAAGCGCGACCATGCTCAGGCCGAATACCAGCATCGAGTAAAGCCGTGGAGGGTCGTCCCTGCTCAACCATGTGAGTGCTACCGTAACCGCCACCGCGCCGACTGCTGCCACCGCGTGGAACCAGCCTCTCAACAGCGGCTTAGTGGTCACGGTATGAATAACTCTCTCGCTAGAACTCATCCCTGAATGCCACCATGTATAAAGGTCAAGATAAAACGTCGGATTGTCATTCTGAATGAAGTGAAGAATCCGTATGGGAGAGATATGGTTAAGGAGACGGATTCTTCACTTCGTTCAGAATGACAATGGAAAAGGGGTCGCACCCTCATTGCAGATTCCTGTTTAGATGCCGCGTCCCTACAGCGCATCCATCACCCTTTCCATTATCGCCAGGCCCTCGTTGGCCGTTTCCTCGTCCAGCACGAGAGCGGGGCAGAACCGTATAGTGGCGGGTCCCGCGCCCAGCAACAGCAGGCCATTTTTGAAAGAGTCGTCTACGATGCGGTCGCGCATCACGGGATCACCTGCCCTGCTAATACGGTCCGACACTATCTCCGCGCCGAGCATCAGCCCCATGCCGCGCACGTCGCCCACGAACGAATAGCGGTCGACCCACTTCTCAATCCTCGCCTTCATCATGTTACCAACCCTGGTGGCATTTTCCATCAAGCCTTCTTCGAGGAGGCGAATCGTCGTTTGGTCGGCGACCACAGCCAGGGCGTTTCCTCCATAAGTATTGGCGTGTGCGCCGGAGGGCCATGTCATCATGCTCTTGCGAGCCACCATCGCGCCCATCGGCATGCCCGACGCTATCCCCTTGGCGATACATACAACGTCCGGCTCCACACCCCAATGCTCGATAGCGAACATCTTGCCGGTGCGTCCCATGCCTGATTGCACTTCGTCCAATACCAATGGTATCTCATAGCGGTCGCACAGGTCGCGTAGCGCGGGGTAGAAGTCGTCCGGCGGCACAACATAGCCCCCTTCGCCCTGGATCGTTTCAACAAAAATACCTGCTACTTCATGTGAAGACACAAGATGCCTGAACATCGTCTTTTCAATGTAATCCACACAGGCGCGGCCAAGCTTCTCTGTCGGCACGTCGAACGGCGGCCTGTAGGTGTTAGGGTATGGCGCATGATAGATACCCGCTACGAGTGGCTGGAACCCTGTCCTGTGCAGGTACTTGCTCGACGAGAGCGACATCGCGCCATAGGTACGCCCGTGGAACCCACCGAGGAAGGAAATCAGTACAGGCCGCCCCGTATGATGGCGGCAGAGCTTCATCGCCGCCTCTATTGACTCGGTGCCGGAATTTGTGAGGAAGACCTGCTTCTCGAAGTTGCCGGGGGTGATGCGGCACAGTGTTTCCGCAAGCTCCACAGCATTAGGCAGGTAGAAGTCGGTGCCCGCCATGTGGATGAACTTCTCAGCCTGGTTCTTGATTGCTTGCACGATCTCCGGGTGGGAATGCCCCGTAGCGAGCACGGCAATCCCGGCTGTGAAGTCGATGAAGCGGTTGCCGTCAACATCCCACACCATGCTGCCTAAACCCCTCTCCATAACGAAGGGGTAAGAGCGCGTATACGAGGGAGAGATAACCGCATCATCGCGGCTGATGATCTGTTCGCCCGCAGGACCGGGGAGCGGGCCGTGGATGTCGGCTGTATGCTCAATATGAGCAGGGCTATTTGTGCGTTTATCGGCAACGTCGGATTGCAAGACCATATACGTCCTCCATTGGAATTGATACATCATTGTATACCGCTCAGAGGCGGCTTTCTCTATGCTTCAATTGTAGCACAAAGCCCAAATGCCTTGCCAGCGGTCGGTGGTCGGTATACGCACCGTGCATTGTCATTCTGAACGCAGTGAAGAATCACTACGGGGAAGTCTGTGCCAGGGGAAGTGATTCTTCACTGCGTTCAGAATGACAAAGGAAAGAGGGTCACAAAGCTCCAGCCGGTACGCCTACGCGACCACATCATCCCAGGCAAATTCGTTTGACACCTCCACACGCCCACCGTATAATAAACTTGAGCGCCGCCTATGTGCGAGCGTGCAATATTGCATACTGAGCCACGTTTATCACTCACCACTCATCGCTCATTACTCACCACTTATTCAAATATGCAAGTCACCATATACACCAAGCCCGGCTGCCACCTCTGCGACGATGTCCTCGACATCCTCGACCATCTTGCGCCGCAATATAACCTCGATGTCATACAGGTAAACATCCTGGATGACATGGCCCTGTACGAGGCCTACAAAGAGATTATCCCGGTTGTAGAGGTTGGCGACGGCAAGTTCGGCAGGCTGGTGGCCCCTATCGCCGAGTCCGAGCTACAGGCGTACATTAACATGTCGAGCAGGTTGCTTATCCCGCCTCCGCCCTCATTCCTTCCCCCGCGCAAAGAGCCTGCCATGGACCGCTTTGCTGAGTATATTGCAAAGCACTGGCTCAGGATGGTTTGCATAG
>JBDSDS010000362.1:0-6573 GCA_039920445.1 Chloroflexia bacterium | reverse complement strand
ACGACTGCTGCCAGCACGCCCACCCATGCCCAACGATCAGGCTTCTGCTTCAGGATGAAGAGGCCGAGTATCGGCACTATGACCACGTAAAGGCTGGTAATGAAACCGGCGTTGCTGGCGGTGGTGTATTGCAGGCCGATAGTTTGGAGGGCGTACCCCGCCCACAGAGCCAGACCGATAAGCGATCCCCACCAGAACTCCCTCATAGAGAAGCCGCGCCACCTACGCATCAGGGTTATTATGAGAGCAAGCGCGAGACCACCTACGGCGAAGCGGGCAGCGAGGAAGAGGAGGGGCGATACCTGCTCGATAATGTCCTTGATAAGCACGAAGGTCGATCCCCATATAAGAGCGACCCCCAGGAGCGCGCCATTCGCCCACAGACGTGGTATTTGCCTGCTTTCCTTACCCCCAACTGCTGCCATAGCCATGGCGAAAGTATACCGGACAGGCGTGCTAATTTCCAGTTGACATATCGCTTGCATATATGCTTTGCTTGACATATAATCAGCGCAGAACCCGGCGGAATTACGAATTACGAATTACGAATTGACGGGCTTTTTGCTAAGTCACAGTTCATTAGGGAAAAGGGAGGTCGTAATGCCAGGTGCGAAGACGCGGAAGGGTAATATTGAGGCGGAAGCGCAGATAAGTTCTATAGCTGGAAAGGAGCGCGAGCCACAGCAGCCTAAGGTGGTGCAGGCTCCGCTCTTTACGCTCACCGGCAGGGGAGAGCTTACCCAACCCACAGCTGACATACCCGCTCTGTCTGCTCAATCGAGCCTGGATGTTGCCCGGTGGTGGTTCAAGCGGGACCTGGAACAGCAGAAGCGTCCTATCAATACGATAGATTCGTATATGTACGACCTGGCGCTATTCCAGCAATCGCTTGGCAACAAGACGCTTGATCATATCGACAAGACTGATCTCGCCAACTTCCTGGGGCAGGCGAACAGCAAATCTACCCGCAAACGTCGGCTTACGTCGCTCCAGGGGCTATACCGCTATCTGGTGAATAAAGAGAAGGTGCTGGCGACCAATATCGCGGACAACTTCTACCCTGACTACATCCCACTCAAGACGCCACGCACCCTCTTTCCCCAGGAGCAAGAGGAGATATTGGATGCTGCCCAGGCGGAGAATGCCCGCACTTACCTGATTACCTATTTGCTCCTCAAGCTAGGGCTGACACGCACAGAATTGCTGGCTCTAAAGGTAGATCACGTCGATGTGAGCGATGTGGATAGGCCGATAGTTTATATTTACTATGACGAGGTTAGATGGCAGCCAAAAGAGCGTAAGTTGTCGGCAGGGTCAGATTTCACAGGGGCTTTCCTGGAATATGTCGAGAAGTACAAGCCTGTGTCGCGTATATTCAACCTGCTGCCCCAGTCGGTCAACAAGATAGTGGACCGCATCTCCGAGGAAGCTGGGATCAACAAGAAAGTAACACCGCAATCATTGCGTGATACATTCGCCGTCGAGCAAGCAAAGGCAGGCGCCGACGAAAAGAAGCTGCTTGAGATACTCGGCCTCGCCCCCGAAAGCCGCAACCGTAAGAGCGTGCAGAGGTATATCAAGTTGGCCGCACCACCTGTCGCCGGGGTAATATAACAGACTATGACTGAAGAATCATTATCAGGGCCGATAAGGGTATCGCATACCTTCCGTGTCCGCTACGCAGAGACTGATGCTATGGGCATCGTTCATCACGCCAGCTATCTCGTCTGGATGGAGATGGGGCGCACGGAGTTCATGCGCTCGTTCGGCTTCACATATAGCGAGTTGGAAAAGATGGGTGTTGTGATGCCTGTGCTTGAGGTCAATGTGTGCTACAAACAGTCATCCTTTTACGACGACGAGTTGTGCATAACGACATGGGTAGAGGAACTGAGTCGCACGAAGATCAAGCTGGCTTATACAATTGTGCGTATCTCGGATGAGCGTTTGTTGACTGAGGGTTGGTCGCTTCACACGTTCACGGGGCTGGATGGGCGACCAATCAGAATTACCCACCACCCGGAGGCATGGGCTAAATTGCAGATGATGGCCCCAGCCGGAGACCCTCCGGGAATTATGAATCATGAGTTTTGAGTCATGAATTGGTGGGCTTTCTCGTAATTCATAATTCAAAACTCATAATTTCATCACGTCGGCAGCGCCCCAGGTAGGTCTCGATCACGCGCCGGTCGGCACGGACCTGGCTCGCCTCGCCTTCTGCTATCTTCACACCCTGGTCCAGCACTGTCACACGGTCCGAGATACGCATTACTACCTTCATATCGTGCTCAACCAGTAATACTGTTATGCCGTGCTCGTCACGCACCCTGCCTATCAAGCGCATGATGTCGGCGGTCTCCTGGGGGTTCATGCCTGCGGTAGGCTCGTCCAGGAGGAGTAGCTGGGGTTCACTGGCGAGAGCGCGCGCTATCTCCAGACGGCGTTGCGCCCCATATGGGAGGTTCTTCGCTGTTTCCTGGGCAAGGTTAGCAAGGCCGACGAAATCAAGCATCTCAAAGGCGCGGTCGGAGGCGCGCTTCTCTTCAGCACGCACACCTGGAACTTGAAAGATCGTGCCCCACAGGCTTTCATGGATGCGGCAGTGCCTTCCCACCAGCACGTTCTCCAGCACGGTCATGTTGGGGAATAGGCGTATATTCTGGAAGGTCTGGGCGATTCCTAGTTGCGTTACATGGTCGGGCGACAGGTTGCCTATTTTTTTACCGTTGAACCAGATGTCGCCGCTATCGGGCCTGTAGATGCCGGTGAGTATCTTGAACAGCACTGTCTTGCCTGAGCCGTTGGGACCGATAAGGCTCACTATCGCATGGCGGGGGATGTCGAAGTCAATATTATCGAGCGCCACCAGTTCGCCGAACCGTTTTGTGATGCCGGCCGCGCGCAAAAGTAGAGGGCGATAGTTGGCAGTATCGTGCTGCACCGCTCCGCCGGTTTTCACGATATAGCGTTTCCCTTCGGGAATTATGAGTTTTGAATAAGGAAGTTTTACCGGTCTAGTTTTGAATTGGCGGTCTTTCTCGTAATTCATAATTCAAAACTCATAATTCAGATAGGCGGGCAATCTATCCTCGAACTTGTCCATTTCGTGGCTTACAGAGAGTGGTATGCGGTGTAGGGAGGCAATAGGCACTGTCTGGTTGAAGGTCGAGATTTTGCTGTTGATCGTTTCGAGGAGCGAGCGGTGCTGGGTTGCTGCTCGCTTATGTTGTTTCTTTAGCTGTTCTACCTCTGTGCGGAGCCGCCGGATGGCGTAAGGATTGCTGGCTGTCTCGTGAAGTCGCCTGCGTAAAGTAGCAAAGTGGCGGTCGGCGCTCTCTCGCATACGTGCCATGTCTTCTTCTATATCCTGAGCAAGTACCATCCAATCAGGCGCGAAGTTGCTGTTCTGCAGCACTTTGAATGCGACCCGCATATCCTCCGGCACGAAAGGGTTGTCTTCATGCTGTAGCGGCTTTCCCGCGCCTGGGAGATTGTCGAACTCTCCGGCGTCCATTGCCTCTTGTATGCGTCGCTCGCTTATCCTATCGAGTTTGCTAAAAACTTCATCCATGTCCATGACAATAACCTTTGCTCAGAAATTACAAATTACGATTGAAACGCAAAGACGCGAAGGGAGCAGAGAGCGCAGAGTATTATGAAGATTAGGGGTTACGAATTATACGATAAAGTATGCCGGTTTATGGAGGCAAACTTCTCTCTATGGGCCTGGCGTCGGGAGCGCGGTGGGGGCAGGGGTCGGCACACCCGTCAGCAGTGCGAGAGCATCAAGGTCTCTCTTCATCGCGTCAAGTTCTCGGCCATAAGTCGCCCAGTCGTTTCGCCTCAACGCTTCCTCTGCTTGGTCATAATGCCGCAGAGCCGATTGCGTAAGGTCTGCAATACTGCCGCCGGTCGAGGGAACACTTGTGATGCCTGCGTTCGGTGTCACAGTAGTCCCAGCAACAGGCGTACTTACCGGCTGTGGGCCGTCCACTCCCACTATCGTCCCCGGCTTCACCTTGAAGGCCACATCCAACGCACTCTGCAAGTCGCTACCGATACCGATGCTCGACCCCGTCGCCACTATCACCCGCTTCAATTCAGGGAAACTGCTCGAACTTGCCTCCAGGAACAAAGGCTCCACATACAACACCGTATCCGATATCGGGATCGTCAGTAGATTCCCCCTTACCACCCTCGATCCGCTTTGATTCCACAAAGTAAGTTGTTGCGAGATAAGCGGGTCCTGGTCGATCCGCGCCTCGATTTGCTTCGGCCCGAACACCTGCTGCTGCTTTGGGTAGCGTATCACCTCAACCTGCCCATAATCTTCACCGTCGCTCTTCGCCGCCATCCAGGCGATCATGTTGTCCTTCTGGGCAGGGGTGAACGGTAAGATCAGCATGAACTGCTCTCCCTTCTCCCCTGGGAGTTGCATATTGACATAATACGCCTCAAGCGGCTGCGTGTTCTGTGCATGGGCACCGAACGGCACGTCCCACACATCCTCCTTCTGGTAGAAGACGAAAGGATCAGTCATATGGAAAGTCGCATACATCCGCGCCTGGATGTTCATCAGGTCCTCAGGGTAGCGGATATGGCTTTTCAACCCGGCGGGCATCTCGTCGATGTCGCGGAACAGCGCGGGGAAGATACCCTGATAAGCGTTAACGAGCGGGTCGGTCGCGTCTGCCACGTAGAAGGTGGTGGTCCCTTCGTATGCGTCGATTACTACTTTCACCGAGTTGCGTATGTAGTTTATCGCGCCATTATAAGAGGACGCGTACGGGTAGCGGTCGGTATATGTATAAGCGTCCTGTATCCAATAAAACTTCCCTTCCGAGATAACCAGATACGGGTCGTGGTCGTATAAAAGGAAAGGCGCAAGTAACTGCACAGACTCGTGGATATTGCGGTGAAACAGCGCCCTCGTCTGCGGCGTGATGTAATTCGTCAGCATTACGTTGCCGTCGCCGAAGCGTGCCGCGAACAGCAGCCGTGTGAAGAAGCCAGATAGTTCTACCCCACCCTTACCCGCATACCTCGTTAGCTTGTTCGAATCGCCAAGTGGGTAGTCGAATTCCTGCTCCGTGGTGTTGACAAAAACGTATTCATCAGCCTGCTCGCCGTAATATATCTCCGGGCGAGTTATCTCTAGCTCAGGCACGCTGCTGACCGGCGGGATGTCTTTCACAAGGAGCCTCGGCAGTCCTTCACCCTCTATCTCGTTGACAGGGGAGACGACCGCACCGTAGCCGTGGGTGTAGACGATATGCTGGTTCTGCCAGGTGCGTACCTGCTCGTTCAAATCTCCTGAGTTTAGTTCGCGCGCCGACAGCATCACCTGTCGCAGCCTGCCTCCCATTGTGTAACGGTCTATATCGACTTCTCCGAACGAATAGTACGACCTGATCTCCTGCAACTGGGCGTAAGTGGCGAGCAAAGGACGGTAGTCCCACAGCCGGATGTTATCAACTGTATTACGGTTTTCGGCTATCTGCTGCTGGGTCACGTTCCCCACCGCAGGCACTTGCCTCTCCCGAAACTTATCGAGGCCGAACGCACGGCGCGTGGCTGCGATGTTGTTCTCGATGTAAGGCTGTTCGCTTTGGTACTCGCTTGGGTTCACCACGAACTGTTGTATGAATGCGGGGTAAGCCCCGCCCACCAGCAGCAGTGCGAGGAGCCATATCCCAACCGCCCCAACCAGCAGCCTCCATGTTCGCACCCTGACGTTAACCAACAGCAACACTGCCGTGATTACGGCCACGACCATCATAATATAAAAGGCAGGGAGGCGAGCGTTTACGTCCGTGTAACCCGCTCCATCAGCCACGGAGTGTGACGAGAATAGCAGGCCGAACCTATCGAGCCAGTACCCGGCGGCAATCAACAGCAGTAAGACCGCGCCGAGGAGACTGAAATGCGTGCCTATTCGCTTGTCGAGGTTTAGGCTGAACTTGTCTCCCCGCCCGCCGCCCCCGCGCTGTGCATTCTCGATCTGAGTATTGATAGAGGGGAATGCCTGCACCAGATAGATCACAAGCGCGCCTATCGCAGCCAGCATGATGAGCAGAAATGCCCAGCCGCGCAGCAATCTGAAGAGGGGCAGGCCGAACACGTAAAAGCCAATGTCATGGTTGAAAAGAGGGTCGGTCTGGTTGAACGGCACGCCGTTCAGGTAAAGAAGGATCGTCTGCCATTCTCCGGCGGCCACCAACCCCAGGAATGCCCCTACCAGGAGGGCCGCCCCAATCGCTATCCTGCGCGCAAGGCGAGGTGGGAACGGCTCTTTCTGCCCCGGATAGGTTGCTTCGCTTCGCGTGATGCGTAGGGCGATGGACCAGTTGATGAAAAGGAAGAGCGCGGCGACAAGCGTGGCGACAGCGAAAACTCCCAGGCCCAGCCATAGGCGGGTCGTATACACCTCGGCGAGGTTCTGGCTACCGAACCACATCCAGTCGGTCAGCATCTCGGCCAGCGTCGAGATGAGGATTATCCCCAGGACGAGGATGCTGATCACGATCCACCAGATGCGGGAAAGGCCCGTCCGTTGCCGTCTAGGTGGTTGCG
>JBDSDS010000361.1:0-5471 GCA_039920445.1 Chloroflexia bacterium | reverse complement strand
CGCATGGCACGTGAGGACGCAATTTTCTCCGGCATGGAGATGATTATGATTGTCGGCCTGTGGCGCTTTATATCGATGCGTCGCCCGGCCGATTTCTATATCTTCTGCGCGGGTCTGGCGTTGATGTTCACCATCAAGGAGACAGCGTACATTACGGTGGCGGTGCTGGCTGTATTCTTCGTCCTGCTTTTTGCTTACCAATCCGGCTACGCCATACTGGGCGCGTTGGGAGGCTATCTAGCGACGATGGGCGGTATGTATTTGATGGTGCATAGCGGCATGAAAGATGGAAGCATCCCGGCCTTGCCCAATATACCGTCGGTCAATCCCGGCTACGATATGATTATCGGCTTTGCGGTCGCCATATTCGCTCACCCGCTGGTGCAGTTTGCGTTGATCATTACCGCGATTTTCGCCGGTGTGATTATCACCTTGTTCCGCTTGCGGGCAAAGCAGATGGTCGAGGCGGGCGAAGGCTTGCCCTTGCCGGGTCGAAGCGCTTCTGCTCTGCCGAGCCGCCGCACTCGCTCAGGTATGACCAGCGCCACGGTTGCCTCCGCCAATGGCTATTCGAGCAACGGTCATGATAGTGAGGATGCGGTTGCGGTTGATACCTTACCTGTAGATGGCGACAGAGAATTGGCGGAGCGCAAAATCGCCTCCAACGAAGCATCTCCACTTTGGGACCCACGCCATCTTGACCCGAAGCCGGGGACTTTGCTCTCACGCTACGAGCCTGGTTCGCTCCCTCACCTTGTAGGCTCGTTGCTTGCGAGGCCGGCTGTGTTGCTGATCGGCTTCGCGGTCGCGGCGGTTATCTTTACAACCCTCTATACTGTCTTCTTCACCGACACGCCCCGCGGTATTGCGTCGGGCCTGTTCGCATCGATTGGTTACTGGATGGCGCAGCAAGGCGTCGAACGCGGAGGCCAGCCCTGGTTTTACTACCTGCTGATCATCCCCCTGTACGAGCCGATAGCCATATTCTTCAGCATCGCGGCGGGCGGCTTCTTTAGCTGGCGTGGTATTCGTAAGGTGCTTGCTTCACGCGCCGAAAGGCGGTACGAAGGCGGCACTCGTCTGGGTAGCTTCAACACCGACCGCCCGATACCTTTCGCGGGTTTCAGCTCGTTCTTGCCACTGTTCCTGGTCTCCTGGCTTCTGGGAGTGCTCTTCTTGTATAGCTGGGCAGGTGAGAAGATGCCGTGGCTGATGGTCCACATGGTCCGCCCGGCGATATTCCTGGCCGCGCTCTTCATAGGAGCGCTCGTCGCATCGTTGCTTGCGCGCCGCCAGGAGCGCATCGAGCAGGCGGGACTGCTGGACGACGGGGCGCGGTTCGGACAGCCAATTGCTCGTAGGCCTGTAGCCGCCGGTGGCGCGCTCTTCAGCCTGTCAGGTGCGAAAGAGATGGCCCGGCAAGCGGGACTTGCACCGCGAACTTTAGCTTTGGGTACAGGCGCCGGGCAACCGGGTTCTACTGTTGCCTTCATGAATGGTGAATCGCGCTCGAAGTCTGTGCCCCCACCCGTACCGCGACGAAGGTCCGGCTACAGAGCCGCGTCTGACCAGGCTGCTGTTCGCGTGCAAGACCCGCCCTGGGTAAGCTGGAGCAGACCCAACTCCTGGGCGCCGGTAGCGTTGTTCCTTTCTATTTTCACTCTTTTCACTATGGCGTGGGCATTGAGCATGAACACGCTTATATCGAGCAGTAAGTACAACGAATGGGCTGCCACCTGGATGTTCCCGGTGCTGATGCTTGGCCTTCTTGCCCTCTTCATCGTTTGGATCGGCCCAGGTCGTGCTTTACGCTATTTTGCACTCGGCATCCTTACTGTCGGGCTGCTCTACCAGTTCCGCTCGGCTATTATGCTCGCTTACCACCAGCCTGATGTGCCTAAAGAGATGGCTGTGTACGTACAGACTTCCCCCGATGTAACGCGGGTTATGCGAGAGGTTGAGGCTTACGCCAATGTGAGCGCGGGGAGCAAGAAAGACTTCAAGGTCATGTACGATAGTTTTACGTCATGGCCGATGGAGTGGTACTTGCGCGATTACAACAAGCACTTTATAGCCGAAGCCAAGGCCGAGCCGTCCACCGACCAGCGTGTGCTGCTGCTTGAATATGCCCAGCATAACAGCGACGAGAATCTGAAAGCCAACTATACGGCTCAGCGATACGCGATGCGCTGGTGGTTCCCGGAAGTGTGGTATAAGAACGAGTTCCTACCGGGCATGAATACCAAGACAACGCCGTTCGGCGAGCAAATCGGGGGCGCGCTTGGCACTACCTGGTCAACCATCTCAAAGCCGGACTTGCAGGGCACACTCTGGAAGTACCTGATGTTCCGCGATCCGCCGAAGCCTCTCGGTTCGGAGGATATGATCCTGTTCGTGCGTAAGGACGCGGTACAGCAATACCACTATATCCAGTACCCACCGCCTCGTTCGGAAAATCTACCGGGGCCAGTATCAGCCCCACCTGTGCAACCATAGGTTAGTAATTAGTAATTAGTTGTTAGTTTTCGCCTTCAAGCTAACTAACAACTAATTACTAATAACCAACAACTAACAACTAACAACTCGTAAAGGGAGATTATGGACAACCGCCGTTTTAGTGCTCGCGCCGATATGGGCGCTACGTTGCCGGTCCGCAGAGAGAATATTGCCTCACCGGTGCTCGATAGGGTCTTTGACCTGACGCGGGTCAGTTGGGAAGTGCTGCTCTTCGCGGGCCTGATGCTCATGGCTATCATAACGCGGCTGTGGGACCTCGGCTCGCGGGCCTTCCACCACGACGAAGCTATACACGCCTACTTCTCCAACTACTTCCTGCGGACCGGCAGTTATACGACAACTCCGGGTTTCCAGGGCGGTTACGACCCGACCTATCATGGGCCGTTCCTGTACCATGCCAACGGTCTCGCTTACTTCCTTTTCGGCACAACTGATGCGATTGCGCGTTTGATGCCCGCTTTGTTCGGGGTCGCGCTGGTCGGCCTGTGCTGGTACTTACGGCCATACATTGGGCGCATCGCGGCGGTGGTTGCTGCGCTGTTGGTCGTACTTTCGCCCAGCATATCTTACTATTCCCGCTCCTTGCGGCACGACATCTTCGCGCTTACCGGCACGATGATGCTTTTCCTCGGCATACTCTGGTTCCTACGTACTCATCAGGCAAAGTGGGTTTATCTGGGCGCAGTCGGGTTTGCTATAGCGTTCGCAAGTCATGAGCTTACTTTCATCATTGCCTTCCTTTTCGTGTTGTTCCTGGCAATCGCGGCCTTTGCCTTCTCAACTTTTGCCTCCACTTCCAACACATCTAGCCGCACGATACGCGAAGGTGACGACGTCAATCCGGTGCGAAGTGCGTTCTCTTCACTCGGCTCGCAACGATGGACCTTGATTGTGGCTGCAATATTATTCCTTGCAATCTACACGGTACTCTTCACCAATCTGCTTACCAAGCCATATCTAATCTTGTCCGGGGCCATCAACGGCCTTACCTACTGGCTCGGCCAGCACGGGGAGGCGCGTGGTAATCAGCCTCATTTCTATTACCTGATGCTAATGCTCTTCTATGAGCCTCTGGCCTTCATCGCGGGCTTCGGTACCATAGGGTATATGATCGCCAAGTGGCTGCGTCGTGATGGCGATACAGCGCGTCCCGCTGACGATGTAGACGCCACCGATGATGCGACCGACGAGTACGGCCATGTGCTCCCATCAATAGAGGGGATGCGTGGCTTCGCCCTGTCGTTCCTCGCCTTCTGGTCAATTGGCGCGCTGATAGCGTTCTCAATTGCAGGGGAGAGGCTGCCGTGGCTGAATATGCAAACGGCATTTCCGTTCACGCTCCTTGCTGCCGCCGGTATTGGCCGTCTGCTACGAGGCGTCGATTGGAGTGAGGTGTGGAGAAGCGGCGGGGTTTACCTCGGAGTTGTGGTGGTCCTGTTCATCTTCTCGGCGTTCTCATTTATGGCTCACCTGGGCGGCGCGATGCCTCCTGCGGTCGGGTCGAGCGCAGACATTCAGAACCTGATGCGTGGCGTATTGCTGTTCCTCTTTACGCTCGGCTTGCTTGCCCTGGCGGGCTGGCTCGCCTATAAGATGCTGCCGGGGCGCGCCGTCAAGGTGGTAGCGCTCACGTTTGCTACTCTGTTGACGTTATACGGCGTGCGTTCGATGTCGATGGTCAATTACAGGCATGGCGATGTGCCTACCGAGATGCTCGTCTACACCCAGACTGCCCCAGACGTGCCTATAGTGGCAGGCATGATAGAAAGGCTTTCCAGGGACGAAACGGCGTTTGACTCCTTCCGCAACGCCAACGACCCTACAGGCGGTCACGGGCTGACGATCTCTATCGACCAGAACGATGCTATCGAGTGGCCGTTCGACTGGTACTTCCGCGATATGAAGGACCTCAAGTACTTCAATCTGGCGCAATGGGAGGCAAACCAGGCCAACGTAGTGCCACCAAATGTTCCGGTCATCATAGCGAGCGACGCGACGAACAAGAACGTCAATTTCCAGACCTTCGTAAAGGACAAGTACGCAAGCCAGAAGTATGTGCTCAACTGGTGGTTCCCGGAAGATGTCTACCGCAAGAACGGCCAAAACGACCTGGGCGCGGCTATAGATTGGATACGGTCCAACGGCCTCAAGTATTTCCTTTATAGAGACCCAGGCCAGTCTCTCGGCTCGCGCAACTTCTTCCTGTACGTGCGCAACGACCTGGCCTCGAAGACAGGACTTAGTGGCCCTAGTGGCGTTGTTGCTCCGCCTCCCCCGGTGAATCCTGTGCCAGACCCGACCAGCAAGATACACGGAATGTACGAGCTTTCACCGGCAGGAAACGAGCGGGGCCAGTTCAACCTGCCGCGTGGCATCACGGTCGGGCCGGATGGTTCGTTCTACGTGGTCGATACGGCGAACATGCGCGTCCAGAAGTTCGACGCGACGGGCAAGTGGGTAGCCCTCATTGGCGCGGGCAAGGGTAACGGAGACGGGCAGTTCAATGGCTTCTCCGATGAAGCGGTCGGAACGGGGCCAGGTGGTATAGCGGTCGACCCGGCGGGGAATATATATGTGGCTGATACGTGGAACCACCGCATCCAGAAGTTCGACAAGGATGGTAAGTTCCTCGGTAAATGGGGCGATTTCATTAGTCTGGGCGATGCCGCGTCGGCGAATGACCCGGCCAGGGATAGCAAGTTCTTCGGCCCGCGTGGTGTGGCGGTCGGCCCTGACGGCAATGTGTATGTGACAGATACGGGCAACAAGCGTGTGCAGATATTCGACGCTAACGGTAAGTTCCTGCGCAAGATTGATAGTGGTATGTCAGCAACCAAGTTGTCGCCAAATTATGCGTTCACGCAGCAGGGTGAGCTTAACGAGCCTGTAGGCGTAGCGGTCGACAGTGCGGGTAACGTCTATGTGGCCGACACCAACAATAAGCGCATCCAGAA
>JBDSDS010000360.1:0-6364 GCA_039920445.1 Chloroflexia bacterium | reverse complement strand
ATGCAGCTGCCCCATTGCCTCAGAGCAACAAGGGTGGCAAGGGCAACCTTCTCTTCACGAATGGTTATAGCGCCTCCGCTGGTACCAAGTTCCCGAAAGCCGCCGTCGCGCTTGTCGCCTTCCTGGCGGGAACCGAGAACCAGGGTGCTGTGTTGAGAAGTGGCTTCGCTTTGCCGACCATCAAGGGGTTCGAGGGCGATGCCTACTTCAAGGATCACCCGGTTGACGCCGCGTTATTCGACAGCCTCAACTATGGTACGGTCCATTATTTTGGTAAGAATCACGGCAAGATACTGGACTCCATTACCAACGCGCTCAAGTCAGTCTATAGTGGGGCATCCGACTCGAAGACGGCGCTTGATAACGCTGCTTCGGAGATCAACGATTTGCTCAAGTAACCACTAATGGACAAGGGGCGCGTGGTGCGCCCCTTGTCCGGATTCTCTCGACAAGGTAGAGCTTCGCAACAGGAGGTGACCATGGCTGTTCAAGCTATTCCGGCTAAGAAGAAACGCATGAACAAGGGCCTGCAAGAAGGGCTGACCGCATATGCCTTTATTGCTCCTTATCTCATCTCTATACTAGTCTTTACCGTCGGTGCTCTCGTCTACGCACTCTATGTCAGCTTTACCGATCTAAAGCTGTTCAATACGCCCCAATTCGTCGGGCTTGCGCAGTACCAGCGGGTGCTTACGGATAACGATTTCCAGAAAGCCCTGGGCAACACGCTTCTCTTTTCGGGGATCGTGGTCTTCGTGCAGACCTGGCTTTCTATCCTCATGGCGGTAGCACTCAACACCAAGATAAGGGGCCTGCGCTTCTTCCGGGTGGCCTGGTATACACCGAGCGTTACTGCGTCGGTAGTCATCTCCCTCATCTTCTTCTGGCTCTATTTCAGGCAGGGCTATATCAACTACATCCTCGTCAGCCTGTTTGGCTGGGCAGGATTCGAACCAATAGCCTGGCTAAACAGCACTACCTGGTCGCTGCCCGCGATCATGACGCTCAATATATTTACTACCGTGCCGACGTTCATGCTTATGTTCCTTGCGGCGCTTCAGGACATACCGAAAGACCTGTACGAAGCTGCCGACATCGACGGTGCGACCGGGTCGCGTGTTTTCTTCAACATCACGCTCCCACTCCTACGACCAATCGTCTTCCTTGTAGTTGTGCTGGGCACTATAGGCACACTGCAAGTATTCGACCAGATTTATGTGATGACCGATGGTGGTCCACAGAAATCAACGTTGACAGTAGCCTTTCTGATTTACAGGGAGGCATTCCGCGACTCGAATATGGCTTTTGCCTCAGCTATTGCGTTCGTGTTATTCGTGGTTATATTCCTGTTGTTCTTGGTACAGAAGCGTTTCCTGGAATCAGGGGGGGAAGTGTAGAGAATTTTGAGTTTTGAGTTATGAATTATGAATTACGATTGGTTGGTGGTAATTCAAAACTCAAAACTCAAAACTCAAAATTCATAATTCAGACGAAGGGGGTAGATATGGCAGTACAGAGCACAACTGCACGCAGCGCTGTCGTTACTGAAGGAGTACATACAGAAGAGAAGCGGCCACCATCTTGGTACGTAATCCAGGTGTTGCGTTATGCCCTAATCATCTTCTTCACGGTGATCTTGCTGGCGCCGCTCGTATTGGCCTTTCTAGGCTCGTTCAAGACAAATAAAGAGGTGCTGGCGTGGCCTCCGGTGTTCTTCCCCACCGAGTGGCGCTGGGAAAACTACGTCGACGTTTGGAATAACGTAAAGAGTTCAAGCGGCTTCCCCTTATTGCCTCGATGGATCTTCAATAGTGCTTTCCTTGCGGCGGTTCACGTTATACTGCAACTTTTCTTCTGCTCGCTGGCCGCATATGCGTTCGCTCGTTTGCGCTTCAAGGGGCGTGATGCACTTTTTGCCTTTATGCTGGCTACGATGATGATACCGGGCATGGTACTTCTTATACCGAAGTACCTAATCATCAATACGCTGGGCTGGGTGAATACTTATTGGGCCATAATCGTGCCTGGCGCGGTGGGTGCGTTTGGTATATTTTTGCTGACGCAATTCCTGAAGAGTATACCAAGAGACCTCGAAGAGGCTGCGATGATAGATGGTGCGGGGGTGTTCACTATCTACTCGCGCGTTATATTGCCGCTTACCAAGCCCGCGCTTGCTACCCTGGCCGTTATTGAGTTCCAGGGTGCATGGAACGACTTCCTCAGCCCCCTGGTCTTCCTTAACCAACCGGAGATGTTTACGATACCAGTCGGGCTGCGCTTCCTGAAAGGCACATACATCTCATTCTTCAACATCATACTTGCAGGCTCGATGTTCAACACGATACCTATGTTGATCCTATTCGGCTTTTTCTCGCGTTACTTCATCCAGGGAGTGACGTATAGCGGGGTGAAGGGATAGTGGTACGAATTACGAGTTAAGTGGAGAAAAGAGAGCCGGTTGATAAAGTCCGAGGACATTGAAGATGGTGAGGGGGTGGCACAGACTGATGAGGATGGCGCTGCCCTTAGGCGCGAGGTTTCGCCCGTGCTTCGGGTATTCCTGCCGATTGGGCGCACGCTAGGCGATTGGTGGCGGGAACTGCTTGTGATGTCTCTGGCTAGCTTTGTTTGGTTTGCTCTGTCGCTCACGATAATCGGGGGGCCACCGGCGGCAGCGGCGCTTTACTCAATGGCTCGGGCCGCTGCCTTACACGAGCAGCCCGATAAAGCACTATTCATGGCGTCGCTACGTGCATACTTTGGCAGGAGTTGGTTGCTCGGCATAATCGGCCTGTTCGGCATCATCCTATGGGTTGTGGACCTTACTCTTTACATCCAGCTCGCCGGTGGTATCGAGATCGTCGGTTTCATAGGCGCGGTCTTCATTTTTTATCTGGGGCTGATCTGGATTCAAACGCTTTTCTATGCCTGGCCGATGATGGTATGCCGCGACGACCTGACGATTCCGCAATTGCTGCGCAACAGCGTGGTGATGGCACTACGCTATCCTCTTCATCACTTTGTCGCTACCGTCTTCATGGCATTGCTGCTTGCGTTGGCCTTTTATGCGCCGCCGATGGTTGTACTGGTCATACCGGCGTTGGTGTCGTTGCTCGGGGTTCATAACCTTCTGCTACTGGCTCCGGAGCTTGTGCCGGAAGACAGTGACGCGCTGCGTGTAGTCGGCTAAGGTATATAGTTCGCCCCACATATCGTAAATGCAATCTCTAGTAGTTGCCTGTGTAAATTAAGGAAGCCAGATCAGGAGGCACATATGGACGATAATAACAATGCGCGTGATATACCCGTAGAAGACATCTCAACCGGCGCGACCCCCACCCTGGCTGCCGATGTGGGTGATTATACGTCTGCTGACGCTTCAATCGACGCCTCACCTGTGGACTCGGCTGCAGCGGATCAGGGTAGGATTGTTACCACAGACGTTAGCCGTACAGCGGTGCAAGATGCTGGCGGTAGGTCGGCCAGCCCTGCCGCCACAGGCGCTACGGCCAGCGGTGTTGTTGGCACCAACATGGGCGATGGGGTGACCGACTCGCTGGGTGGGGTTGTCGCAGGTGGGATGGCGGTGCGCAGTCTGATGGATTACGATAACCCCACCTATAAGGAGGAGCCGCCGCTCCCTCCGGTAGATGTAACCAAGTTGCCGACCCCAGGCCAGAGCAGCGAAGGTGAGAGCTAACCCCTAGAGCCTATTATGAACTTCGAGTGACAGTGTGGTACGTTTGGTGCCGGAGGTGCGAAGCTGCTGCTAAGAAGCTGCTAAAATGAACGAGATATTTCCAACACCTTATCGGGCACTCAATAGTGTCTTGGGGGATTTAGTCGACAGTGTGCAAGAGGTCCTGGGCGCCAATTTCGTTGGTGCCTATCTGCAAGGTTCGTTCGCGGTGGGTGATTTCGATGCGCATAGCGATTGCGATTTCATAGTGGTGACGGAAGAAGAGCTATCCGATGATGAAGTTGCGAGTTTGCAGAGAATGCATGAGCGTATCTACAGCCTGGACATCTCGTGGGCGCAACATATAGAGGGCTCTTACTTTCCCAAGTCGGTTTTGAGGCACTATGCTTGCAGTGGCGAGCAGCTTTGGTATCTCGACCATGGTAGCCGCTCACTTGAGCAGAGTAATCACTGCAACACGGCACTCGTCCGGTGGGTGGTTCGTGAAAAGGGGGTCGTCCTCCAGGGGCCCGCTCCAGAGACGCTGGTCGAGCCGATCCCTGTCTATGTGCTCCGCCAGGAAATTATGACAACCATCCGCGACTTCAGCAAAGATATCCTGTCCAATCCTGACCACTACAACAATCGCTTTTTTCAGGCCTTTATCGTCTTGAACTACTGCCGAATGCTACACGACCTCGTTATGGGACGCCCCGACTCGAAGCGCACCGGTGCTGAGTGGGCAAAGGCTAACCTGGACCCTGCATGGGCGATGCTGATAGATCGCGCGTGGGGTGGACGCCCCAACCCGGCAGTGTCTTCTCGTCAGTCTGCCGATCCTGAGGAATTCCAGGCTACCCTCAAATTCGTCCAATACATCATAGACAAGGCTAATGTGGCATACCCAGAGCTTATTGGCGCGCCTTAGCCTGGCTTGTGCTCCCAAGTTCATAACAGGCTCTAGAAGTTAGGTACGGGAAAACCGCGCGCTATCCTAACTATCCAGCTCTCCATGCCTGTGCAGCCAATCCAAAAGTGACTGTATACTGCCTGTTGCGAGGGCGATGGAAGTATCGGCGGCGCCGTAGTAGAGGTTGATGGTGTCACCATCGGCACCAATGGTATATCCGCACGGGAAGACCACATTGCCCACATCACCAAGTAGCTCATATGGTTCTTCGGGACCGAAGACCCACTGGTCGCCGCGCAAAAGGCATCTTGCAGGGTCTTCAAGATCGAACAGAGCCAGACCTAGTCGGTAGATACAGCCGGAGCAGGGTTGCCGCACGCCGTGATATATAACCAACCACCCTTCGGATGTCTCTATGGGTGGTGGGGAGAGGCCAATCTTATTAGCATCCCACCAGCCCCCATCCCTGGCTTCCAGCATCAGCTTATGGCTTCCCCAGTGCCGCAGATCGGGCGAATAGGAGACCCAGATATGGGCACCCCAGTGACTGACAGGACGGTGGACTAGAGCAAAGGACCCCCCAATCCGACGCGGCAGCAGCGCTGCATCTTTGTCCTCCGGCGGCATCACCACGCCAAGTCTCTCGAAACTTCGGAAATCCTCGGTGAGGCAGAGCGAAACGCCCGGTCCGGTAGGCCCATATGATGTATAGGTGATGGCGTATTTCCCCAGTTCCGGGACATGAGTAATCCGTGGGTCTTCGATTCCCCACAACTCTTCGGGGTAATTCTGTGGGTCCGGCTTGAGAGTAGGTTGCTCGTCAACTTTCCACCCGTCTACACCATTTTGCGAGCGAGCTGCGCACAGGTGCGACATACCTGTGCGGTCTTCAACGCGGCAAAGAAGCAAAGTAGTGCCGTCCTTGAGGAGGGTTGCCCCGGCGTTGAAGATGGTATGGGCAGGGTACGGCCAGTCCGCGGCAGTCAGGATCGGATTGCCTGGATGTCGGGTGAATAACACCTGATTTCTATTACTCATAGAAGCTTCCCTCAAATCTCTTATCGCCACCAGGAGAAGTCTCTTCGTCCCTTCAGGCTCCACACTGCTTTGACATTGCCGGTCACTAATGTATCGCCGGTGCCATCATAGAAGACTGAGCGCAATTCTCTCTGTGCATTGACGTAAGCAAGCATCGAGCCATTAGCGGGCATGGCTATCGTGGGTATATCCGTATCATAGGGCCAATCAGCTTCTGCGATCATCCTGGCTCCAACTCTACTTCGCCCGTCTTCTTTCTGTAAAGAATAAACCCTCTGCGTGTGCCCACGGTTGATACCCTCCTCGTTTTGTATGGCAACTATTACGTAGTCGTCCAAGGGGGCAAACCGGGATTTTACTATCTGGTCGTTTGAAGCGGGAAATAGTGTGCTGCTCCAGGACTGAGAACGCAGACCTAAGTCTGCCACAATGATGATCGGTCCCTCGCCTCGCTGCCGCCGCGATGCCAGGTACGCCCCATCGTGCGAAAAGGCCGAAAGGTCGCGCCGATATGCTCCATCTGAGCCCTCGCGCCATAGCACCTCGACAGTGTCGGCATCCAGGTCATGAACGAGCAGATGTTCCGTACCATATTCAACGTGGTTCACTATGACTTGCGCCGGACCCGCTTGCGCCGGTACGAAAGATGCGCTCAGGCGAGTATTCATCTCAATACCACTCCACGACAAGCTCCGTAGCGTGCGCACTGATGGTTGTTCTCCGGTAGCCAGGAGCGT
>JBDSDS010000359.1:0-4073 GCA_039920445.1 Chloroflexia bacterium | reverse complement strand
CGGCACCTGCGCCCGGAGCGTAGCTTGCTCTGTGAGCGTGATTTGCCGCCGAGACGGCGGCGTTACGTCGGGGTTTTGACTTTGCAGATACGCCTTAGTTACGAAAATGGGAAGGCAATCAACAGATTGCCTTCCCATTCTTGTTTGCGGCTGGCAATGGGGACTTCGTCTAGCCGTGATCAGGCGCGGGAAGAAGGGTGGATTTTTTCACGGGCGGCGGCTGCATGTTTTCGCACTACCTCTAACTCGTAAGGATCTGCTATAGTTCGCTCGGCTCCTGACACAATCTTTTCTATGTGCTCGCAAAGCACTTCCCTGTTGGCCGGATTCTTTATAACCTGAGCTATATGGCCGATTGTGTCCAACAGACGTATGCCTATCACAGGGTCGGCTGCGCCATAATGGCGTATCTGGTCGAACGCCAGGCGCACCAGGTCGTGGAAGGTCCTCTCATAAACGATTAGCCGCACCTGCCCTGACGAGTCGGCGCGGTCAAGTTCGGGGAGCTTACGGTTGCCCAGGGTTGCGAGTATCGCGCCCAGGTAATCAATACAGTTGAGGGCGGTGGTCGGGTCGTTGACGGCAGGTGAGATAGCCTTGAGGGCGATATCGACGAGGCGTCTTATGCCGTATGCCACGTCTTGCTGCATGGTCGGGTGGTTGCCGAGCACGAATGCTGCATTGATTTGACCCCGGAGTGTTGGAGTCAGGCTGGACGCCGGAGAGATATAAACGAGAGGGCCGCCATCGAGGACAAACGAGCCGTTAGGTCGTTCCTGCTTAACTACGATGCTTGCTTGAACTGCCAGACTAAAGAGGCCTTTATAGTCTATATATTGCAGGTAGCCCGATTGATTAGCCGGAATAGGCGTCCAATCATCAGGTAATGTGACCACCCTCATGGGCTGCCCCGGTAGAGGATCAGCCTGCAAATCATCTGCTGACCACGGCTCGGGATAGATATGGTTTATCTGCTCTACCGTTTCGTTGGTTACACTATTGATGATGCTGGAAACCTGGATGCCGTGAAAGATATGGTCGATGAAATAGATAAGCATACCGAGGCTGACGAGGGCAAGCACGACACCGCCTGCAACTGCTCTACCCGGCACGAATTCAATCCCTTCTTCCGAACGTACTGTCCTCAAAACGAGCAGGCAGTAGGTGAAAGTAGCAACGAAGAAGCCGAGGACTACCTGGTTGCTGCGATCGCGCATGAAGCCGCGCAGAACTCGAGGGGCGAATTGCATGGAGGCGAGAGTAAGGGCTACGATTGTGATGGAGTAAACCGTGCCCGCCAGGGTAATCATGGATCCTGCAATCGTAGTTAGCACCGCACGAGCACTCTCTGCTCCACCCTCAAATGCCCAGGGTAATAGTCGAAACAATTCGGTGTTACTACCGGCTCGACGGTCGATCTCTACCAGGAGGAAAGCCAGAAGCCCGGCTATCAGGGTAATCGCCGCGGGCAAGACCCAGAGGCTAGACCTGGCCTGCTCAACTGCTTTGATGATATTCGTCTTCACTAATCTCTGTCCTTCGCGAGTCCGAGACCGCTTGTTCTGGACCTTATTATACCTACAAGTAACCGTGGCAAGTAAGTCTACGTAGCACTCCTGGCAAGGTAGAAATAATATAGAGTTGCGGGGATTAGTCTAGGCCCGGTTATTGCTAAATCCCTGTCAACGAAGTTAACTGGAAGTAGTAGAGGAGGTAACAACTATGGCAGAAAAGTATAAGGTTTACCATGCCGTACCAAACCCAAGCGCTCGTGGTGGGTGGCGCGTCGAGGGCGAGAACGCAAAGCGCGCGTCAAGCTGGCACGACACCAAGGAAGAGGCAGTCAAGAGGGGGCGGGAACTGGCTCATGCTCGCAGAGGGCAACTAAAGGTGCATAGGAGCAACGGCCAATTCCATCTCGAATACACCTACGGCAAGGACCCTTTCCCACCTAAAGGTTAAAAAAGGCTTGTAGGTTCAGAGCAGACCGAACTATTTGCGCTTCTCTTTGGGTTCGGGCGCGGTCTCTTCGTCGCGGCCATGGGCATGAGCGGGCGGGTGGGTGGCTTCGATTGCGGTGAAGCTCGTAAGTATCTTGTAGGTATGTGATGAGCCTGGGGGCACGACCCACGAGTCGCCAGGTTCGAGCAGTACCATCTGCCCCTCGATATGCAATTCGGCCCGGCCCTTTATGACATAGCCGACTGTCTCATATTCGCGCCTAGCCACAGGTTTGGGGTCGCCTGGCTCTTGCTCTTCCCACAGGCGCATCGCCACGCCTACGCCCGATGCCAGGTATTTCTGGCCGAGCATCCCTTTGGGTGAAAATGCCGAGGTTACTTTGGTTACGCTCTTGTCTGCCATTATGTCTCCTTTCGTGTTGCATTGGATTGGTCTAACATGGCTTGCAAGAGGTAGGCCATGAGGTCGGTGGTCGGTGGTTGGTGGTTGGTGGTTGGTGGTTGGTGGTCGGTAATCACGTTTCATCTCCAGAGACGTGTATTTTCCACTTGACACCTCGAAAGTATGTATATAATGAGATTGGCTAGCCGATTTCGCCCCAGAACGCCTCCCGGAGGAAAGCGCAAGCCTCGCTTGCCAGGCATGGGACCAATAGAAAAAGAGTTCGATCCCTCGGAGTACCCTCCCGAATATGTCGCGGTTGGGAAGACCGAGGCGCTACAATCTATCCTCAACCGGGTGGAAGAGGCCTGGATTCGCACCCCTAACGCCGTGCTTATCATCCCCAGGGGAGCGCAGGCTTTCCATACCACGCATGACTTTCTCGCGCTCGGCAAATTGCAGGGCGTGCGAGAAGTGCGCGTCTCTGTTGTCTCCCTCGACCCTACCATCGCGGGCCTTGCCAGCCTACTCGGCTTTCACATCGTTGACGCGCCGGAAGGCCACCCCGCCCTCGCGGAAGACCCTTCCCTGGCGACTTCTGAGGTTGATGAAAACGAGATAGAGAAGCCGACCGCGCCCCTGCCTCTGGCTCGTGCACCGGAAGGCTCGGAGTGGGTGCTGTCGTCGACTCCTCCTGTTTTGCCTCCGCCCAGCCTAACTACATCGACCTGGCTGAATAATCCCGGCGATTCGGCCCTCTATGACACCGGCAATATCGCACGCGGCGCACGCAATGCTCTGCCGATGGACGATGATGAGCCTGTTTCTTCTGCACAGACTTCGAGGCCGGGTATGCCCCCGCCACGCACCAAGCCTAGGAATACCGGCCAGCTTTCCCCCGCTATCCTTACTACTCCCTCGATACCGGATGAGGAAGAGCTTGATTCGTTTATTGTGTCGCCTACTCCTTCGGGACGCATCAAGGCACGCCGCTACGTAGGCGGGAGTGGCGCGTATCAGGGCGAGCGCGGTCTGCGTGTTCTCTGGATGAAGAGGGCTGTATCGTGGGGCAGGGTTGCTGCTATCTTTCTGGTGTTGCTTATCGCCGGGTTGGGGGCAGGTGGGTTCTATGCTTATACATACTTGCCGGAGGGCACGATAGCCGTTACGCCGCTCAACAAGACTATCCCCTCGCTGCCGGTAGAGGTATCGGTGATAACGTCGCAGCAGGGGCAGGGTGGGCCTGGGGGTATGGCAAGCGTTGCACGGCAGCAGGAGGCGGGCACTCAGAGTGCGCCGTCGCTCTCTGCTGTTTTGTTGAAGGCCGCGCTCACCGAGGAAGGGAGCAGGCAGGCGAGCGGCACCCGCGAAGTAGCGAAGGGTCGCGGGCAGGGGACGATGCGCTTTACCAACCGCACAGGTGGACCTGTGTTCGTGGGCGCGGGGGTGCAGTTCAAAGCGCCAAATGGGGTGATGGTGCAGACCACACAGGCGAGTACCGTGCCCGCCACCGTCTTTGGTCAGGTGTTTGGCACGGCAGATATTCCTATTACAGCGATGGTAGACGGGCCGGGGGGTAATATCGAGGCTGGACAACTCTCCGGTATATATAATGGCACGCTTAACTATTACAACGCAGCGATGGGTGGCGGTACGGTGGAGACCGTGAAGGTAGTTACACAAGGGGATATCGACGCGCTGGTGACAGAGTTGCGGGCCAGAGCGGAGAG
>JBDSDS010000358.1:0-8869 GCA_039920445.1 Chloroflexia bacterium | reverse complement strand
AGCGTGGCTGCCGTAAGGCTTTTCGAGTCGGTAGGATTCCGCGCCCGGAGTGCGCTCCTGCAGTACGAGTGCTCCCTGGCTGACGTGCGCCTGGAAGACCGGTAGCCGTAAAGCAAACATATTCTATGCGCACCTTCATCAAGCTAACTAATACTCCTTCCCGTCCAATTCCAGCAGAGTGGCAGGATGACGATGTGCGCTACCCGGACGCTATTGTTGCTTATTTTCTACAAGAGTGGACACGGCCCGGAGATGTTGTATTTGACCTGTTCGCCGGATTCGGTACGACTTTGATTGTTGCCGAGGCTATGGAACGAAAGCCTGTAGGTCTGGAATACGATCATGCGCGGGTTGAATATATCCGCACTCAGCTTCGCGACCCTGAAGCTATTACCCACGGTGACGCTCGGCAACTTGCGAGCTATGGATTGCCGCAGTTCGACCTGCTAGTCACATCACCACCTTATATGCAACGAGATGACCCTACAGACCCGCTCGCCGCCTACGGCACGCCCGGACGTGGCTACGCTATCTATCTGGACGATATGCAAGCGATCTTTGCCCAGGTTGCGCCATTGATGAAGTCAGGCGCAAAAGTCGTGATCGAAGTAGCTAACCTCAAGGGCGCAAATGATGTGACGACTCTTGCCTGGGATATTGCCCACGCGGTCGGGGCCGTGCTACATTTCGAGGGGGAAATTGTCGTTGGCTGGGATCCGCACTATGGCTACGGCTATGATCACAGTTATTGCCTCGTGTTTACTGGATGACCTGGTGGGACTATAGGCTTACCAGGCATTACGCTTTCAGCCCGATGTAGCTCATGGCCTCCTATGGTAAGATGAATTCTGCGCATAATATGATGTGCGGACTTTGTTTTTATATCCATCTTGGAGGCGTAATTATGATAACCGGAACATCTTTCAAAGTACGTACTTTCAGGGGCGAAGACGATCTTCAGCCTATTGTCGACCTCATCAACGCTGCTGATGATGTTGACCAGACACAGGACAACGCTGATGTCGATTCCCTAGGCAACTGGGTCAACCAGCCGGGACGTGACCTGGAACACGACATTCGCATCTGGGATGACGCTGAGGGGCGGGCCGTAGCATACGCTATGCTGCACATACGCCCGGACGAGACCAACGCGGGCGCTTACTTCAACTGGCAGGTCCACCCCGACGTGCGTGAGAGCGGCGTTGAGGGCGAAATCCTCGCCTGGGCGACAGAGCGGGCGCGGGAAGCAGGCCGCGAGCATGGCTTACCGACCGACCTGCGCGCATTCAGCGACCAGGCCAATAGCTACCAGATGGCCCAGTTGGAGCGTCAGGGCTTCACACCGGCGCGCTACTTCTTCCAGATGCGCCGCCCCCTCAAGAATGGCGAACCTGTCCCCGAACCTCAGTTCCCGGAGGGCTACACATTGCGCCACGTCGCCAGCGACGAGGATGTAAAGGGGTGGGTGGATACATTCAACCTGTCATTCATAGACCACTGGGACTTCCACCCCGCCACCATCGAGCGCCGCAAGCACCGCATGAGCGCCGCCTATTACCGGCCCGACCGCGATCTGATTGTCGTCGCTCCAGACGGCACCTTCGCCGCCTTCTGCCTCTGCTCAATAGACGATGAGCACAACAAGCGCAACAGCGTCAACGAAGGCTGGATAGACGTACTGGGCACCCGGCGCGGCTTCCGCAAAATGGGGCTGGGTCGGGCCATGCTCCTGGCAGGTCTGCATAAGCTCAAGGAGAACGGCATTGACGACGCTATGCTGGGCGTAGACGCCGACAACCCCACCGGTGCGCTTGGCCTGTACGAGTCGGCCGGCTTCAGCAAATACAAGACCGCTGTAGCTTTTCGGAAAGAGTTTTAGGAGCTTCTGAACAGAAAGAGGACCTGACAAGATAAGTCAGGTCCTCTTTTTGATTATGCCTATTAGTTAGAGTTACCGGCCCAGATATGCCAAGGGGTTGCGATAGACACCCGTTTTCACCATGAAGTGAACGTGCGGGCCGGTCGAGCGCCCGGTGGAACCGACGAGTCCTATCGTCTGGCCACGGCTGACGTACTGGCCCACATAGACTGCCGGCTGGCGAAGCATGTGGCCGTAGACGGTCGTAATCCCGTTCAGATGGTCGATAAAGACGGCGTAACCAAGACCATCCCTGCGCCACCCTGACCAGATAACCTTACCCGAGTCGGCGGCATGCAGCGGAGTGCCTGCGCGTATAGCGATATCAAGGCCGTTGTGGCGTCCGCTGAAGTACTGGGTAATGGTGCCTCGTACCGGCCATACCATCCTGCCTGTGCCCGCCTTGCGGGTGTTTTCGACTTTAGGCTTTGCGACCGGCTTGGGTGGGGGCTTGACCTCGGCCTTTGGCTGTGGCTTCGCTACAGGCTTGCCTGCGGAGGTGGTAGAAGTCTTAGGCGTTGCCTTGGGCGGGGGCCTGACCTCGGGCCGCTTCTCAACAGGACGCTCGACGCCGCGTGAACTAGCCTGGACACGCGCAGCCGCTACTATCTCAACTTCGGGGCTACCACCCGGCACCACGATTACCTGATCTATCTTGAGTTGGCTGTCGACACGCAGGTTGTTGGGCGTATAGTCCAGTATCATCTGCGGGGAAACGCCCGACTTCTCAGCGACCGCCCTGATCGTATCACCCTTACGCACTGTGTATTCTATGCCCGGCACAGGCAGCACGCGAAGCTCGGAGCCTGGCTGCAGGTTGTCCGGGTCGTCTATAGCGTTGCTGTGGAGCATCGTGGGCACGTCTACTCCAAAGCGGGCCGCGATGTCCCTCAAACTGTCTCCACGCTTCACTGTATATGTGACGACCATATCTCGGGCTGGGATCATCCCACCCGGAACGATCAATGGCTGGCCCGCGCTGACCGTCTCGTCAAGTATACCGTTGCCTGGGTACGAGATTATGACAGCAGGATCGACCTGGAACTTGTCGGCAACCGTTTCTACTGTGTCGCCCTCGGCCACCACGTAATAGATACCGTCTACGGGCGGGAGGATTAGGGTGCGGCCTTCTTCCAGGGTCTCATCAGAGTCGATAATACCATTGGAACCCATGACTGTCTCAGGGAGTAGGTCATGCGCCGCGGCTATCGACTCAAGGGTATCTCCTGCTGCTACCCCATACTCCATCACGCTGCCCGAAGAACCTTCATCGGGGTAGTTCTGGCCGGGTGTAGAAGGGCGAATCTTGGAGTTAGCAACGGCATCCGAGCCGCCTAGCTCGGTGCGTGGGAGAGCTATTTCAAAATCAAGGCTGTCGATATCGGGCTGGCCGTCTGCGGCCAGCTCATGGTCGTCCTCGAAGTGGTCCGTCCCACTATATGCGTCTACCGAGTGGAGACCTGTCGGGTAGGCGCCCTGCGCCGTGAACGACTTAAGGCCGCCCATCGCGACCAGCGCGCCGACTACGAGCACAATTACGAGGTGAGTCGCATAGCGTGTAGCCCACTGAGCAGCCGCCCTGTGTGAAGTGTGAGCAGCGCCATCATCGCCACCCAGACCGAGGGCATACGACTCGTCAACGCCATTGATAAGAAGACTGGCGCGCTCGCGGGCTGCCTGTATCTGCGTACCGGCGCGAACCAGGTGAGGAGCAATGCGCGAGTCGCGCCGGACCTCACGCCAATCAAGGTCGGATTGGCCCGTAGGCACGAGCGAGAGAGACGTGTCTTGAGATGCCGCGCCGCCTTCGATCAACTGACCTGAATGAGCAGGTGCGCTGTGGCCTGGACCAAGGGCTGTAGGGGCAGTAGGGCCTGCTACACGACCACGAGTGTGATTGCGAGATGCGCCCGACCGGGAGATGATACGGGGTTGAGCGTCACCGGCAGGGGAGTCGAGGAGAGAAGAAAGGCCCTGCTGGGCGTCGTTTATGGCCTGGGATGCCCGACCCACAGAGCGAGGCCTGGCAGTGTGCCGTGTCGAGCGGCTCTTATCGGCGTTCGATACTGTCTGGTTGTCCCCTGTGGGAAGGCCAGTAGTATCATTCTCCAGACCCATGCCCTCCTGGGGCAGGTTAGAAGACATCTAAGACGTTACCTCCTGATTTGTAAAAGCCATGTTGAAGGCCCCAGGCCCTCAAGGGCAGGACAGGGTAAAATGGCGAGCCTTGTAGCTCTGCTCATAGTTCCCCACACCCAGGAAACTTCGCTCCAGGCATATCGATATACGGGTGGAGCAAAACGCACTGCATTACACAGGCGCAAGAGGCATGATACCCAACTGTGGAAAACGTTGTCAAGCGTTACACCACACCGCAGGCGCAACTATACGCTTAAAATACGATTAATGTAGTAGTCGCAAGAGACGAATGGCGGCTGACGACTGATAACCTCTTCGTTTTTCGCCCTCAATATCGTAACTCTAGTAAAACCATTGACAAACCTTGAACCGTACCGTAAGATGAGGAAGAAGCGAGAGGCACATTTATTTTGGCTAACGAAGACCCGGAGCGCACCGCTCCCATGTACAATATCAAAGCCGTAGCCAGGCTCACAAGTGTGCCTGCTGATACGTTGCGCCGGTGGGAGAGCCGATACAATATCATTGTGCCTGAGCGTACCGAGAGCGGCTACAGGCTTTACTCGCAACGTGATGTTGACACTATCCTCTGGCTAAAATCGAAGCTGGATGAAGGGATGTCTATCAGCAGGGCGTGTGATATGCTGCGCCACCTGGGTGGTGACCCCGGCCCGTCCGCTTCGTCCCAACCCACACCCTCTGCGCAAGTGCCACAACGCCTGACACCTACCCGCACACCAAACGAGTTGCAGTCATTCGATGCCTTACGGGCCGCACTACTTGATGCGTTCAAAGCGGTGGACGAAGCGAAAGCAGGCGCAATAGTGAGCGACGCCTTGAGCCTGTACAGCATTGAGGAGGTTTGTTTGCATCTCTTACAGCCCACCCTCTACGATATTGGTGAAGGCTGGCTTAGCGGTGAAGTCTCTGTGGCGGTAGAGCATTATTCATCGGCGTTTGTACGAGCAAGGCTTGAAAACCTCTTTCACTCCAGCCCACAGAATCCACAGGGCACACTCGCCATAGTAGGTTGCGCCCCGGAAGAACTACATGAGATTGGCGCGATGTTCATGGCCGTCTTCATGCGGCGCGCCGGGTACCGTGTGGTATACTTGGGCCAAAATGTACCCATAGATAGCCTCATCAGTATGGTGAATGCGTTGCAACCGGCGGTGATCTGCATTTCAGCTAGCCGCGCCGAGACCGCTGCCTCCCTTTACAAGCTGCGCGAATTCCTTGATGACATGGAGCGCAGGCATGGACGTAGCCCATTGCTCGCATACGGGGGGCAGGTATTCAACCGCTACCCGCATATCACAGAACGCCTGGGTGGGGTCTACCTGGGCGAAGATGCACAAAAGGCGCTCCAAAAGCTGGGTGAGCATCTCGGACGCAGAGCTTAACTTCTGTTTCCGGCAGACCAGGGACTTTCGACGCAGATATAGTTAGGTGGACCTCAAAACCATATGGCTAATGTCACCACAATCTACGCCTGCACGGAAGATGGGCTGGCGATATTCAACAAGCCGGGTACTCTGAATGAGTGGCTGCCCCCTCGGCTTGTGCTTGGCGGCATGCCTGTGCTCTCGGTGTGGGCAGAAGCGGGGCCGCCTGTACGCGTGGTAGCACTGCAAGACTGTAATCTGCTGGTGAGTGAGAACGGCGGAAGGGCATGGGAAAAGATCGACACTGAACATCCTGCCGTTGCGCTCTTCCCCGGCGAGACCGAGCGTAAGATTTACGCCGCGCTAGGCGGTGGGCTGCTCTCCTCAGATGACGCTGGTTCTAGTTGGAGAAAGTTGGCTTCCGTACCAAGCGATACCAGGGGAATAATAATGGTAGGTGGGGTCTTCTATCTGACTGCGGGCATGAGGCCTGAATGGGAATCTGGGGCGCTCTACAGCGGCGAGCCGGAGAAGGGCACATGGCGCATTCTCATCAATGGTGGAATAAGGGCCGTGTCGTATAATGAAGGCGCAGGCAGACTGTACGCGTCCACTGCCGATGGCATCACAGAGAGCGCGGACGCTGGAGAAACATGGACCACGCTGCCCGGCTCGCCGACAGACGGGGTGGAATTGTTGGCCGTGCCGGGCGCTGCAGGTAAGCCTCCCGCACTCGTAGTAGGCACATCCGGCGGTATATCGGTCAGCCCGGACGGCGGCGAAAGCTGGCAGCAAAAGGATGTCGGAGGTCGGGTAACGGCCCTCGCTCGTGACCCGGAACGGCGCGACCGCCTCTACGCAGGCACACATGAAGGCTATATTTTCGAGAGCGGCAACCGCGGGCAGGCATGGACGCCGGTAAATGCCGCGCCCCTGCCTCATGTTATCTCCCTCTTCCTTGTGCGTATCTAAACGCCCGCTCGTTAGCTGGTTAGTGACGGACTAGCGAGAGCCTTCGATCGTGTAGAACTCCCGCCGTCCTGATTCTACCAGCTCTTGCATACGGCCAAATAGCTGCCCGAATTCCGGGCGCGAAAAGCCTTCTCTCAATCCGGCAAAGTAGGCGTCCATGCTCTCCGCCTCGATTTCGGTTACCACCATGAAGAACGGCCCACTGAGGTCGGTCAGGAGTTTGCGTTCGCCCACTGCGGTTTCACTCATCTGGTCGTTTATCTCTTTGAAAAGCTGTACAAGTTCGTCACCCCTGCCGTACTTCGCCTGGAATACATCGCGCACAAGTATCATCAGAGCCTCCATTTCGTGATTAAAAGCCAACAGGCCACCGGTCTATAGGCAGCCCCTCTATGCACTCACAGAGCGAACTGCCCCTACCGGCAAACATCCTATATAATACCACCAAAGGGGCTGTTTTTCAATAAGGATTGGTCAAGCAATTTCCGTCAGATTATTGAGGCACATAAGCTTGTGCGATAGGATGCAACATGAAACCGATGAAAGAGGCCGAATGGTTCAAGAGGCAATTCAACTTCGACCTGCCGGTAGAGCTATTTCCTGCCCTGATCGAGAGAGTGCGCGGCACTCCGGCGAGGCTGGAAGAATTGGTACGCTCATATCCACCTGAGATACTCACAACGCGACTAGGAGAGGCAGGCGAACGGTGGTCGATACAAGAGGTAGTGGGTCACCTATACGACCTGGACGAACTGCACGAGGGGCGGCTGGAAGACTACAAGGCAGGGGCCGAGGTGCTGCGCGCCGCCGATCTGACGAACAAGAAGACCCATGAGGCAGACCATAACTCAAAGTCGGTAGCAGAACTGTTCGCAGATTTTCGCGAGGCTAGGATGCGCTTCGTCAGGCGGCTCGAAGAGATGGACGAAGCAGCGGCAAGCGCATCCGCCATGCACCCACGCCTAGGGAAGCCGATGCGAGTAATGGACCTTGCCTATTTCGTAGCAGAGCACGACGACCACCACCTGGCAGAGATTACTTTCGCAGCGAGAACATTACGGACCGCAGACGAATGAGGAAGAGCGAAGCACAAAGAGAGCGTGAAACGTGATAGCTTCGTCTTTCGTTCCTCCTTGTAATTCGTAATTCGTAATTCGTCCTTACCCCTCACTCGCCGGGGAGACCTTTTCTTCCGGCAGATAGCGGCCCGTGATCAAGCGCACGCCACGCTCATACGAGAAGTAGTTGAATGCCCAGTTTGTGAGCACGATCAGGCGGTTGCGGAATCCTACCAGATACATAATGTGGATAAAGAGCCAGCCAAACCAGGCGAGGCGTCCACTCAGTTGCACCCCGAATGCGTCGAGGACAGCCGAGCGCCTGCCTATTGTTGCCATAGCGCCGGGGTCGAAGTACTTGAAAGGCTGAACAGGTTCCCCACGCAGACGGCGCAGGATATTGTTAGCCGACTGCTTACCCTGCTGAATTGCTACTTGTGCCACCATCGGATAAGCGTCTGCCCCTTTGTAGCCTTCCAGGTACGCCATATCTCCGATCACGAACACTTCCGAGTGGCCTGGCAAGTGCAACTCCGGCGTGATCTTCACGCGAGAGCCGCGCGCTAGCTCCGCGTTCAATGTGTCGGCCAGGCGAGCAGAGCGCACACCCGCCGCCCATATTACCGTGCTTGCCGCGATAGTCGTGCCGTCTTTGAGGCGGATCAAGTCATCTTCGACCGTGTCGACCGGGGCGTTCAGCCGGACCTCTACCTTCATACTCTCTAACTTTTCGCGGGCGCTCTTCTGTAGCGACTCGGGGAAGGCGGCGAGAATACGGTCCGCTGCTTCGACTAGGATTATACGCACATCGGCTATATGGAGCATGGGGTAGTCTTTAACCAGCACGTGATGCACCAGCTCCGACAGCGCGCCTGAAAGCTCCACTCCCGTCGGGCCTCCACCGATGACGGCAAAGGTCATCATCGCCCTTCGCCGTTCAGGGTCGAGCTCGGTAGATGCCTGCTCGAAGGCGAGGAGCATCTTGTTACGCAGGCGTTCAGCGTCCTCTATGTCCTTCAAGCCAAAAGTGTGCTGTGCTAGAGCGTCATTGCCGAAGTAGTTATTGGCGCTGCCTGCGGCGATGATAAGATAGTCATAAGTGAGGGGTCTGCCGGTCGTGGTAATTTTGTGCATGACGAGATCGATAGCCTGCACCTCGGTCATGCGAAAGCGGACGTTGCGGCTGCGGTGGAAGATAGCGCGCACAGGATAGGCAATCGATTCCGGCTCGAGGCCCGCCGTGGCGACCTGATAGAGGAGCGGCCAGAATCCGTGATAGTTATTCTTGTCGAGCATAAGCACGTCAACATCTTGCCCCGCGAGATTACGCGCCGCGTTAAGACCGCCGAAGCCGACACCGACAATTACAACTCGGGGTCGCGGGCGGGTCGCCTGCT
>JBDSDS010000357.1:0-5319 GCA_039920445.1 Chloroflexia bacterium | reverse complement strand
TAGACGCTCTCATCAACAGTAATAGTAAGCTTCTTTTGCATGGGTTGATCCTCCTTATACGTGTAATATACGTATAATACCACACATTAGGCTACTGCCCAATAGCGGCTGCGAAAGCTAAACCCTTATACAAGCCGCCCAATGCCCAGGGGCCTTTTCCTGCAATGGCGGGTCTATCTCCTTGCAGGCGGCGATGGCTATCGGGCAGCGCGTGTGGAAGTGGCAACCTACCGGCGGGTTGATCGGCGAGGGAACGTCTCCCGTCAGGATTATGCGTTCGCGCTTCATCTCGGCCAGCGGGTCTGGAATGGGGACGGCTGAGAGAAGGGCTTTAGTGTACGGCATGAGGGGATTGGCATAAAGCTCTGTGCGGTCGGCTAGCTCGACGATCTTGCCGAGATACATGACGGCTACGCGGTCGGAGATGTGGCGCACAACGCTCAGGTCGTGGGCGATGAATAAATAAGTCAGGTCGAACTCCGACTGAAGGTCTTCCATCAGGTTGATAATCTGCGCGCGAATCGACACATCGAGCGCGGAGATAGGCTCGTCGGCCACTATGAACTCAGGGTCTACCGCAAGGGCGCGCGCGATGCCGATACGCTGCCTCTGACCGCCGGAGAACTCGTGCGGGTAGCGGTTGGCGAAGTAGGGGTTGAGGCCCACCGTCTTCAGAAGCTCCTGCACCTTCTCCTGCCTCGCCTTCCCTTCGGAGAGTTTATGCACCTTCATAGGTTCCGAGATAATGTCGCCCACGGTCATGCGTGGATTGAGCGAGGCATAGGGGTCCTGGAAGATCATCTGCATCTGGCGGCGCAGGCCGCGCATCTCTTCCTTAGGGATCTGTGTAATATCCTTGCCCTTGAAAATGACCTTGCCCGCTGTCGGCTTATATAACTGCAAAATGGCCCTGCCTGTGGTGCTTTTGCCACAACCCGACTCACCCACCAGGCCCAACGTCTCGCCGCGCTTGATGAAGAAGTCCAGCCCATCAACCGCCTGCACCGCGCCTACTGTGCGCTGCACCAGTATTCCCTTCGTGATAGGGAAGTGCATCTTCAGACCCTCTACCTGGAGGAGGATATCACCTGAAGCCGGATCACCAGTCTCCCCGGCTGCGTGCGAGCGAGCGTCTACCCCTATGTTCGGCTTGCCGGTCATTGTCTCAGTCGTCTGCATGGGTTTACTCCGCTTCCAGTGTAACGCCCGCCTGCTCTGCGGCTACGGCGATAGTTGCTTCCGCTTTCGCGCCTATGTTAGTGGCGGTCTCATCAGTGATATCGTGCGGGGTGGCCGTCTTGATATCTACCCAACAAGCGACATCATGTCCGGGGCCAACGCTGCGTAACAGGGGCATCTCTTCGTAGTTCCGAGGCTCTCGGTAGGTGCAGCGCGCGTAGAACGGGCAGCCAGGGGGCGGGTGAATCATGTCGGGCGGCATACCGGGGATAGGGTCGAGACGCTCTTTACGTATTTCGTCGAGGCGCGGCACCGACTTGAGCAGACCGAGCGTGTATGGGTGGCGTGGGTCGGTGTAAAGTTCCACGGTAGAGGACTGTTCGATGATGCGCCCGCCATACATGACGTTTACCCTGTCGCACAAGCCCGCCACCACTCCGAGGTCGTGTGTGATAAAAATAACCGCTGTGTTGAACTCAGTCTTGAGACGCTTGATCAACTCAAGTATCTGGGCCTGGATGGTAACGTCGAGCGCGGTGGTAGGCTCATCGGCTATCAAAAGCTTGGGATTACAGGAGAGGGCCATAGCGATCATCACGCGCTGGCGCATACCCCCTGAGAATTGGTGCGGGTAACTATCCAGCCTTGTCTCGGCAGAGGGTATGCCCACCAACTGCAACAACTCCACAGTGCGCTTGCGAGCGTTCTTCTTGTTCATACCGAGATGAAGTTGGAGAGATTCGCCGATCTGCCTGCTGACGGTAAGCACCGGGTTGAGCGAGGTCATCGGGTCCTGGAAGATCATCGCAATCTCGTTGCCCCGCACGTGCCGCATCTCATCGTTGCTGTAGTTGAGGATGTTGTCGCCCTTATAGATAATCTCACCGGCCACGATCTTGCCAGGCGGGAAGGGGATCAAGCGCATGATCGACAGGGCGGTGACACTCTTACCGGAACCGGACTCTCCCACGATGCCGAGCGTTTCCCCTTCATCGAGGCTGAACGATACTCCGTTGACCGCCTTGACGACGCCGTCTTGCGTGAAGAACTGGGTGGTCAGGTTCCTGACTTCTAGTAGTTTAGCCATACACTCTCCATACAAGTAGGGGCGGATCTGCGTGCCCGCCCTTGCGTGTGGGTTTTACTTCCGACTTCGTGGGTCGAGAGCATCTCTCAGTCCGTCCCCGAAGAAGTTGAACGCGAACAAAGTCAGGGCAAGAGCGGCGCTCGGGAAAAGCACCAGCCAGGGTTCCGAGCGTAGTTGGTCACGCCCGCGAGCGATCATAGCGCCCCAACTGGGCAAAGGGACTGGAGTTCCTATGCCTATAAAACTAAGGAAAGCTTCTATAAGAATAGCAAATGGTATGCCGAAGGTCGCGGCGACGATGATCGGACCAAGCGCGTTGGGTAGAATATGCACAAACATTATGCGCCACCCCGATATACCAATAGCACGTGCTGACTCAACAAACTCCTTCTCACGCAACGATAAGACTTGACTCCTCACAAGGCGTGCCATAGGCGGCCAGAAGGTAAGGCCGATTGCCAGGTATATATTTATGAGGTTCTGCCCGATAGCGGCGAGGATTACTATAGCGAACAACACGGTCGGGAAGGCATACATAATGTCCGTCACGCGCATCAGTACCATGTCGAAGCCGCGGCCACGATAGCCCGCTATAAGGCCAACGGGAATACCGACCGCCAGGATGATAAGCTGGCTGACCAGCCCCACGGAGAGGGAAATGCGCGTGCCGTAAACGACGCGGCTGAACTCATCGCGAGAGAGGTCATCGGTCCCGAAGATGTGATCCGCCGAGGGGGCCTGGTTGCGGATAGTCTTTTTGGTTACGGGGTCACGCACCGTCTGGTCGTAGCGGTAGGGGGCTATAACGTCGGCAAAGATGGCGACGAAGGACATAAGAACCAGGATGACGACCCCTGCGACCGCAAGTTTGTTGTTGCGCAGCCGTCGCCAGGCATCGGCCCACAGATTGCGCGGCTTTTTGACCAGGCCAAAATCAAGTGGCGTATCACTGTCCGAAGCACTTACGGCTGCCATATCTATGTCCTTGCCTCGCTACCGAGCCGCACGCGGGGGTCAATCACCCCGTACATCAGGTCCACAACAAGGTTGATGATAAGCACCAACGTCGCATAGAAGAGCGTGGTGCCCATTATCATACCGTAATCGCGCTGGCCAATGCTGATGACAAAATACTGGCCTATACCAGGCACATTGAAAAGCGTTTCTATCACCAGGCTGCCGGTCACGAGGTCACCCAGTTGGTCCCCCATCACCGTCACGATAGGCAGGAGAGCGTTGCGGAAGGCGTGGCGTATTACGACCGCGCGGCCCGGTAAGCCCTTCGCCCAGGCGGTGCGTATGTAATCCTGGTTCAGCACTTCCAGCATGGCGGCGCGCGTCAGGCGGGTAAGAACCGCCATTGGACGTATAGCCAGAACAAGGGCAGGGAGAAGCACATCAACAGGGTTGCCCCAGTGAGCGATAGGCAATATTTGGAGCCACAACCCGGTGACCAGGATGAGCACGATCCCCAGAACGAAATTAGGTATAGAGTAACCGACCAAAGAAATAACGCTGGCTACGTAATCTACCCATGTGTTCTGCTTGAGCGCCGCGATTGTGCCTAGGGGTATCGCCAAGCCGATGAGGATCACGAAAGCTACCCCTCCAAGTATGAAAGAGTTGCCTATGAGGGGGATGATAATACCAGTTACGTTCTGGCCGGGACGGCTCAAGGATGGCCCCAAGTCGCCACGGAGGAGGTTGCCGAGGAACTGAAGGAACTGCCCCGCAGCGAACCCACTCCCGCTCAACTTTGTGGCCGGACCTTGAAGGAGCATCACTGCCCACCAGAACACAAACAAAGAGCCGGAAATTAGTGCGATCCGACCGATAAATTGTCGGGTAGGGGATTGGGCACCAGGCACGCTCGTGCCTTCGGGCGCAACAACAGCGCTTGATCTTCCACGCCATTTCAAGAGGAAGATACCCCCCAGGATTGCAAGCACACCAAGCACAAGAACGGCTGTTTGCCACGTGCCGGCCCCCGCACCGTAGAAGGCGGGCCAGAGCGGCGCGTCCAGGCCGTAGGCTCTCTCGAGCGACGCCTTGACTACGGGGTTTGACTTCTCTGTGTCGAACGGCCCACCTTTGGTTAGATGCATCAAGCTGAAGGTAATAAGCGAGATACCCAGGAGGGCCGGAACCATAGCAAAGACTCGGCGAAGGATGTAAATCGTCATCTTTTTGGGTATAGAAATCTAGATACAGACAGAGGGCACGAATCAGTTTCAGATTTTATGAGACGTGCCCTCTACCTGGGTTCAGAATGTATTCTCCGGGGGCACAACCATATCGCACCCCCGGAGGCTAGATCAATTACTTGGCGGGCTTGACCAGCCTGAATGGATAGGCGAAGCTGTTATTTGCGGCATAGCCTGTGAATTTAGGGCTGGCTTCCCAGTAACGAGTGACCTGATAGAGGGGCACCATGGGCGCATCCTTCTGTAGGATCTCGTCAGCCTGCTGGTACAGCGCGCAGCGTTCGGTGATCTTGGTCGGGTCGGCAAGAACGTTGCCCTGCTCAACTAGCTTGTCGAACTCGGGATTGTTGTAGCCGGGGTCATTGCCGGAGCCGGGACCTACGCCCTTGATCTGGCTCGAGTGGAACAGGGCATAGAACCAGTTCTGTGGGTCGGGATAGTCGTGGCCCCAGGAGCCGTAGAACATCTCATATGAGTGGTCCTGGCGTGCGGTGAGCATATCCTTCCACTCAACACCGGCAACCTTGATATCAATACCCAGGTTCTCCTTGAACTGTGCCTGTAACTGCTCGGCAACACGCTGCTCAGCATCACGCTGGCGATAAGTGTAGGTGAGGCTCAGACCCTGGCCGTCAGCATAGCCTGCTTCAGCAAGAAGTTGCTTGGCCTTTGCGGGATCGAATGGATAGACATCGATCTTCTTGAAGCAGAGCTCACCCTCAGGCATAAGAGTGGTTAGGGGCTGAGCTGCGCCTGAAAGGGCAAGCTCGATCAGCTGGTCGCGGTCGATTGCCTGGTAGATGGCTTGGCGAAGCTTCCGCGCCTTCTCGTCGTTCAAGGGGGAGAAGG
>JBDSDS010000356.1:0-4360 GCA_039920445.1 Chloroflexia bacterium | reverse complement strand
GTTGCATATGTGGAGAACTTGAAGCCCTTACGGTGGTCAAACTTGTCGGCGGCCTTCATCAGGCCGATATTTCCTTCTTGGACAAGGTCGAGCAGGGAAAGGCCGCGCCCAATATAGCGCCGGGCGATGCTCACCACCAGACGAAGGTTAGCCTGCACCAGCATCTCTTTAGCCATTTTCCCCGACCTGACCGCAGCAAGGCACTCGCGCCGTCGTTCTTCATACCCCTTGGGGACCTCGTCGCCCATCGCCAGGCTTTCGTCGAGGAGAGCAAGCTCGGCAGCCGCGTTATGCCCCTGTACCATCCTATCGGCCAGCAGCGTCTCGTCGGGGGATTTCAGGAGGGCTGTATGGCCGATCTCGCGCAGGTAGATACGTACCGGATCGTCAACCGATACGCCTTCAGTAGAAAGCACGCGGTCGATAACACGCTCAAGCTCCTCAGGCCGCTCCTCAATCACCTCTTCGACTTCCGTGGCGGCAATAGCCAGCGCATCTGCATCCGGCTCGCTCTCCTCAGGCTCCAGCTCGTCCGATGAAACCTCGACAGTTTCTACATCGAGTACCTCTACCACTTCAGGAACAGGAGAATATCCATTCTGCTTGCTTATGCGAACTCGGCTGGTTTTGGCTTTGGCGACTGTAACTTTGTCCTCGACAACATCCTCATCATCAAGCGCAAGCCTGTCATACGCTTCATCGAGCAGTTCGACTATACTTCCGCCGTGGGCGTTTGCGCCCCGGTTATGAGTGTCACTCAGGTCGAAGCGCTCGGTCGCATCGAGGTCATTGAAGGCAACCGAGTCCCCATCACCCGACGAAGAAGCGAGAGAAGGCCCCGCTTCATCAAGAAAAGGCTCATCCCCAAGCAAATACGCCGCGCGGCCACGCTTTGGCGCGGAAGCCTTCTGTTTCGCAACACTATCCGGGACGTGCGGAGTTTCACCATTGAGGGCCTTTTCAGGCTTCTCGACAGCTTCTACCTGCTGTTTGCGGTGGGAAGTAGCTTTTACCATGTAGAATATCGCGTTTGAATTATAAGTTTTGAATTATGAGTTTTGAATTGACAGTTCTAATAAATCGTGATGCAAAACTCATAATTCGTTATTCTACGTCAATATGGGTTCGTACCTTCGTTCCGTTGCCTTTGCGCGCCTTATCAACAGTGCGCCAAAGGCTAAATGCGGCGAGGGCCGCTTCCCTGCAAGCATTGCGGAGGTGTATATAGGTCTCCTCCGGTAGTATTTGCCTGGGGAGATCGATCAGGTCTTGCATGGTGAGGATTGTAGGCTCACGACGCGTCGAGGCATGGGTCGAAAAGCCCCCACTGGAAGCTGTGTCACCCTGCCCGCCGTCGTCATCTGTCTCATCTTGTGCCGCAGGCGAATCGGCGTTGCGGCTGTCTATTCCCTCTTGCTCCATCTGAATGCCTCTGCTGGGATATAACTATACCATCGTAAAAAGCAAATGTCCAACCGGGTTTGCTTAGGGTTAGGGATTAGGGATTAGGGGTTAGAGGCAGAAGACAACATGAAGTAAGATACCCAACTACTAATCCCTAATCCCTAACCCCCAATCCCTTAAGAAGTGAACGTAATACGTAGCTCACCGTTATCGAGCTTGGCGCTACCTACTTGCAGAATTGCCAGGGCGCGTGGGAGGATCAGGTTGCGCTTGTAATCGCCAACTTGCACCACAAGCTCGTCGCCCGTCTGCATGAGGTCTACCTGCTCCTTGCTGGCGAAGGGCAGGGGCAGCTTGAGCACGTAGCCTGTGCCGACAGGCTCTATCGTCTGCACCTTGCCCTCGAAAAAGACATTGGCGGGGTCGGCTTCCCCGAATATCGCTTCACCCATCTTGCGGAGCATCTCGACGCCTACCACTTCGGTATCGAAGAAGGGCACGTCCTTGATCGGCAGTGGGTTGAAGCTCTCTTCCACCAACGTGTGATTACGGCGCTGCACGTCGCGCCATGTTTGGAAGCCCGCGCCTCCCATATCGGCGGTGAAGAGGCGGTTGCAGACCACCATGTCGGTAGAATATCCAAAGAGGGAGAGGTAGGTGTAGACGCGCTGGGCCTCTTTTACGACCATCTTCTCGGCGTTCAACACGATACGCACCGAGGTCATCTTCTGGTCGGCGAGGAGGCTGCGGATGCGATCAAGTTGCGTTAGAAGCTGCTTGATAGACTCGAAAACATCGTCATCGGGCATCGGCATATCGGTGACTGCCCGCATAAAAGGGCGTATCATCTTGGTAGCCTGGCGCTGGATAGGAAAGAGCTTCTCGAGCCACCAACGGGCGATTTCGGGGAACGAGAGGAGGCGAAGCGTGTCGCCGGTTGGGGCGCAATCCACCACGATGGCATCGTACAGGCCGGAGTCATAGTGCTTGACTATGCGTACCAGCCCGGCAAGCTCTTCTGCGCCCGGCAGCACCGTCATCTCCTCAGCCACCACATCTTCCATTCCGCGCCACGACAAAAGCGTGCCCATATACTTCTGCAGTGTCACCCAGAAGCGATCGACCTCGTGCAGCACAGAAACTTCTTGCGCCCACAGGTTGGGGGCAATCTCAACAGGCTCATGTCCCAGAGTAATATCAAACGAATCGGCCAGCGAATGAGCGGCATCCGTGCTCATCACGAGCGTGCGGTAGCCCTTGTCTGCCAGCTTCAGAGCAGTAGCAGCCGAAACGCTGGTCTTACCAACGCCTCCCTTGCCGGTATACAGAATTATACGCATAGGGTCTTTCTCATGGGGGTAATCCCGACCACAATGGCAGGGATGATCTTTTCAATAAGACAGCAGCACAATATAAACAACGTGTAACTCACGCCAATAATTAGCACCCGGTCACAACCCATGCGGAATTAGTATATGGAGTGGTTATGTAAATGTCAAACTGGGAGCTATCAGCCATCAGCCGTCATCTACAGGAAGAACGAGCTATGGCGAGCACGTTTTACGTTTTACGCTTCACTGACGGCTGAGGGCTGACGGCTACTATTGACAAAGCACACACGCGTCGGCTACAATCCTGTGCGTATAGGTACGCTACTTTGGAAGGAGTATATTTCGCCTATGAGTAAGGTTCGCACACATATTAGATTATGGGCCACGACGGTCGCAGCAAGCATCGCGCTAGCTCTCTCCCTCGCCCCCATCACCGATTTCAGTACTGCCCGCCAGGCCCCGTCTTATCTTGCTACCGCCAATTCGTATCAGGCACCCCAAAGCACTCAGTCCTCATTTCTCAGCCTTCAGTCCTCCGTCGCAGAGGCCGCTCCCGTCCCCACCAACTCTTCTAACTCGGTCTATTTCCGCCAGACCGCGCACTACCTCAAGGATGCTTTCCTGAACTACTGGCTGATGAACGGCGGTGTCAGCATCTACGGCTATCCCATTTCGGAGGAGTTCACCAAAGACGGCGTTATCGTCCAGTACTTCGAGCGGAGCAGGTTCGAGTATCGCCCCAACAGCATCCGTCCCTGGAAGGTAGAGCTTACGAACGTCGGTAATCTGGTAACGCAGGGGCGTGTATTGCTCCCCGGTAATCCGAGTGTCGGAGGCGACCGCACCTACTTTCAGCAAACCGGGCACACCCTCGGCGGAGCGTTTGGCACGTTCTGGCGCAACAATGCCGGTCTTACCATATTCGGCTACCCCATATCAGAGGAGATGCATGAGAACGGCATGACCGTTCAGTACTTTGAGCGCGCACGTATGGAGCTTGGGCCTCAGAGCAAGGTTTTTCTGGGCAGGCTCGGCGCCTCACTGCTTGATATGCACATGGCCTCCGGCATGGATACCGCCTGGACAACTCCTCTTTCACGGCCCGGTTATAACATGAGTTTCCGAGGCGAGGCGACCGTGTTCAACGCCAACTGGGAGCGTGTTATCAGCCTCAACAAGGGCTGGGGCAACCTGCCGCAAAACTACGTGGGTCAGGGGCTATACGCAGCCGCTCCTGCCGACCTGGGCCTCTACGGGCGATGGGCGCGCGTAACCAGAGGCAATCGTTCGATCTTCGTGCAGTTCATCGATGTAATAAACTGGCCCGACATCCCATACGTTCGCTCAAAAGGCATAGTGATAGACCTCGGCCAGGAAGCATTCAACGCGCTAGGCCAGTACCAGGGAGGCCGCTACGAGGTCAGCTTTGACGTCTTCTGGCCGGGCGACCAGCCGTAAGAGAATTACCTCGTAATATACAAAGAAGAGGCATACCTATTCTGGTATGCCTCTTCTTTGTTTGCCTTCAGCGTCTAGCGCCGTGCCGGGTCGCAGCCAGGGAAGAAGGTGTTAGAGACTATCTTCGTGCTCTGCCCCCTTGTCACGTCATTACCAGGACGGAAGTA
>JBDSDS010000355.1:0-7356 GCA_039920445.1 Chloroflexia bacterium | reverse complement strand
TCCGGCTCACTTCCCGAACATAATCCTGACCGGGTCGCCAATGCGTACTTTCATCCTCTGGGCCGCGCTTGCATTGCGTACGGCGACCTCCAGGAGACCTTCAGAGCCTATCAACGCAAGGGGCTGGCCTTCACGCACGTCTGCGTAAGACTTTACCATGCCGGTGATCTGGTGTCCGCCTACTTCTATGATGGGTGGAGAACCTGTTGGCGCTGCTTCGACCAGAGGCCCAAGAAGCCTGTCGGGCAGGTTGGTGGTGATATTACCAAACCGGTCGAGGTAGACGACCTGTCCGACGACAGATGTGCCCTTAGCGGTTTTACGCACCCTGGGCACACCAACCGGCAGCTTCACCAGGCTCTTGAGGTCCACCGGCTCTCCGACACGTTCGGGGTGCGCGCCGCTTGCGAGATGCGCTGCTACCGGGGCGAAAATGTCACGCCCATGAAATGTGTTGCTGATGCTGGCAAGCCAGTAATGAGAGTCGGCAAGCCGGTACGCTCTGGGCAGCCCATCTTGCTCAGGGTGTTCGCTATCCGCCGGAGGTTGGCTGGACGGAGTGTCGTCCTCTTCATCGGTCGCCCAGTTCGGCGCTACGCTCCACATGCCTCCGACCCAGGGTGGCCTACCTGCGCCTTCGGGGTTTTCGCCGGGAGCCTGCTCGGCCCTGAGAATGTAGGTGAATATGCCGTTGTCCGGTCCGACGAACGTGCCGTGCCGGGTGACCAGCAAGATCGGCCTGCGACTGGTGCCGACTCCCGGATCGACTATGGCTACGTGAATGGCGCTCGCGGGAAAATAGCGGTAAGCTCGGTACAGGATGAACGCGCCTTCGTGTATCTGCTGCGGCCCTACCTCATGGCTGATGTCAACCACCTGGGCGTCGGGCAGCAGCGCGAAGATCACGCCCTTCATTGCGGCCACGTATCCATCGTGCTGGCCGAAATCGGTCGTCATGGTGATAACCGGCGGGCGCTCGATCCTTTGCAGCCGCTCTTCCAGTCCACCCAGCAGACCTCGATCTACGTTCAGTACCATCTATCTGTCCCTCCACTGGACGAGTTGTTAGTTATTGGTTGTTAGTTGTGAGAGGAGTGTGAAACGTAATGTTTGTTCGTACTAACAACTAACAACTAACAACTTTCCGCATCCATATCTCCCCGAATAGTTCGTCTTGCTCGGCTGTGGCGTACTTGCGTCTGATCATCTCCAGCACAGCGAGGAAAAGCACCACCAGTTCGGTGCGCGAGCGCATGGCGGCCTCCTCGAACTCTCCCCCTAGCGCGATACGCTCTGTGTCGTTGAGCGTGTTGATTCGCTTGCGTAGCTCCGACACCTTCTCCGCTACGGTAACTGTGTGTCCTCGCGTGACGCTCTCCGGTGTGGGTGTTGCGGGCAAGCCAAGCTGCATCCTCCTCTGCACGAGCCGCACTAGCCTGCCTAACGTTACCCCATCAAGTCCTGTGCCTAACTCTCTCGGTTCGGTCGGCTGTTCATATATGAGTGGGACGTGACGCACGTAGGAGCGTAAGCCATTCACCTCGCGGTCACGCAGCCATTGTGCCGCCTCCCGCACCCGCCTGTAAGCCTCTAGCCGCCGGATTAGCTCGTCGCCTGGGTCTTCCTCGTCATCTTCGGTACGGGCGAGGGGCGGGCGAGGTAATAGCGTCTGCGACTTTATCCAGAGGAGCTTGCTCGCCACCCACACGAACGATGCCATTGGGCCGGGCGGCATCTCCGGGTATTTGTCGATGTACGATAGAAAGCCCTCGGCCACCTCCGCGAGCGCCACCCGTGTAATATCTAGCTGCTTGCGCTCTATCAGCTTCAGAAGCAGATCAAGCGGCCCCTCAAACACCTCTAACTGAACCTGAAATTGCGCGTCAGGCGGGCTGCTCTCCGCATCCGCTTGCTCGTCCTCAGCATCAAGTAGATTCAACCCGTAGTCTTCGTGGTGCATGGTTCTATACCGCTTCAATGAGGCGAGAGGTTGACATAAATCGGATGTACCAACGCGACGACCAATTATCCCTTGCCACTTTGGGAATTATGAATTACGAAAACGCCTATCAATTCAACATTCACAATTCACAATTCATAATTCGTCCAACACCCCTAGCTCCTGTCATCCGATGCTTGCAGAGCCTTCAATTCTGGGCTTTGGTCCTGATAGATATGGTGCTTCTTTATTAGCTCAACCAATTCGTGTGAACCTCCGCGTTCGGCTGCGAGTTGCGCGCCCAACTCTGCGTGGCGCTCACTCAGGTAAAACGGATAGCGCCAGTAATCCAGGCTCAGGCGACCTCTATTCGCCCGCACGGGGCGTGACAGCCGTTTGAGGAGTCGTCTGCTCGTTGGCGTTGCGCTCAATAAGACGACCAGCACCCGGTGGACTATAGTAACATAACGCCCACTTACCGAGTCAAACTTCCCCGAGTCGTGCAGAAGTGCGGCCTGCCATAGTAATAAGTTGTTACAACCGGCTTGCTGCACGCGTTTATAAACATTGAGAGAGTGCAACCTGTACTGGCTGGGCATAGCGGCGAATATCGGGTAAAGCTCCGGCCCCAGCGCCTGCCGCGCCTCGGCCATGTCCTCTCTGGAAATGCGCCCCCACGCCGCGAAGAACTGCCGCGACCTGTAGACCCATCTCTTGAGCATACTCTACGCCTAAACGCCCGCGCCGAAGAACAACCTGGAGAGTATAGTATACACTGGTCCTATCGCCTCCCGGAGAGGGTTAAGTTCTATCCCTATGATACCCCCTAGATACGGCACAAAGAAGACGAAACCGAGCAAAATAGGCAGGCTGTACCTGTAGATCGGCGAAAGGACCATCGACCAGTAGTTTGGAAGTATTCCCACCAGGATATTGAATCCATCGAGTGGCGGGATAGGGATGAGGTTGAACGCGAACAGGAGGAGGTTGATGTAGATCATATTTTCGATCACACCACGGATATCAGTTGGGAGTACCCCCCCCGTAAATCGCCATAGGGGAGCCAGCACACCCGCAAGCGCGAGGTTTGATAGCGGACCCGCTATCGCCACTATCGCCATGCCTCTGCGCCCGAATCTGAGAGCGTTCGGGTTGACAGGGACGGGACGGCCCCACGCAAGCCCGAACAGGCCCAACGCCAATAGTATTCCCATGAAAAACCCTATGGGGTCGAAATGCGCTGCCGGATTGAGCGTGATACGCCCCTGCCTGGCTGCTGTATCGTCTCCGAGCCGGAAAGCAGAGTAGGCGTGCATGAATTCGTGCAGTGTCGTGCCGATGATCAGCCCGAACATGAGCCCAAAGAACCTGACGGGGTCGAAATCGAAGTTGAACATCTGTAATCCTAGCTGGTGGTAGGGGGGTGGTGCAAGTCATCGGGGTCTTTTTGACCTTCGGAGACGCTGCCGCCCTCATATTTTATGTCGGCGTTGCCTAGTGACATAAGCGTCTGCTGCACAGCCTGTGCGTGAGCTTTGTCGGGGTGCATGAGCACGATGGTATCGAGATTTTCCAGCATCTTGGGTGTAATCTCGGTCTGGGCCAGGGATTGTCCCGCTGCTACCTCCCCGGTAATGGCATCAAGCACCTGGTCGCCCCCTTTAGGCCGATAATATACCGATACATCCTCCAATGGGTACCCTGTTCGTCCCAGGCTATCAAGCACACCTTTAGCGTCGAGCTTGGAGTCATAAATAGCCATCAAAGTAGGCCGACCGACAATCACGCCATCGGGCGCTTTCTTTACTTCATCCATTTCAAGACCTCCTCCCTTCGGGAATTATGAATTATGAGTTATGAATTATGAGTTATGAATTATGAATTACGAGAAAGCCTACCAATTCAAAACTCATAATTCGTCCAACGCTGCTGCTACCGCGCCCAGCGCACCCGATGTGCCACCGAGAGCGGCAGGCACTATTTCATAGGTCCCTCTGTAAGCGGGCATCACTCCCGCCTCTACCGCCGAGCGTACTGTATTGAACAAGAGGTCGCCCGCGTTCATCACTCCCCCTCCTAGCACCACAATCTCCGGGTTGAATGAGTGTATCGCTGATACTACCCCTGCGGCGACGAGCAGTCCCTCCCGCTCCATCAACCGGCACGCTACGCTATCACCCGCTTTGGCTGCTTCCACTACTATCTCAGCTGTTACCTGCGAAGGGTCGCCCTCAACCATCTCAACCATGCTAGTCTCGCGCCGGTCTTCCACCAGCCTGGCAGCTTCTTTCGCAAGCGCGGTGCCCGAAGCCAGCGCCTCGAAGTGCCCGTATCCGCCGCAGCCGCACTCCGGCCCGTTGACATCCAGAATTATATGCCCAAGCTCGGCGGCCATGCCTGATGCTCCAAGTAACAGCTTGCCGTTCGTTATCACTCCGCCGCCGATGCCGGTGCTGATAGTGAAGTATACAAGGTGCTTAATGTCTTTGTTAGCTCCAGCCCCGAACTTGAACTCCGCCAGCGCTGCCCCGTTCGCATCGTTGACCAGAACTACAGGCACGCTCTCCGGCAACTCCAGTCGTTCCTGAAGTATCCTGCAAAGCGGCACAGTTTTCCACCCCGGCAGGTTGGGTGGGTTGTATACTTCCCCCTTCACAGGATCGAGCGGGCCGGGCATACCCACTCCGATAGCCGCGACGCCTTCCTCCGGCGTTAGCTCCCGTATCATAGCGACGATACGACCGATCACGGCCTCCACCCCCTCGGAAGCCAACGTAGGTCGCCGCACTTGCGCAAGTATTTTCCCCTGCTCATCAGTGCGTATGCCGAGTATTTTGGTGCCGCCTACATCTATGCCTATTATATTCATGGAGGATTAGGGATTAGGGATTGGGTAAATAAATCAGGTTCAGAACTGAACTAATCAACAAACCTGTATTTGATAAGCGTCCTAACAATCGTGATACCGTCCTTCCAGGAGATTTTCTTGCCTTCCCAGAACTCGCGCCCTGTGTACGAAATCGGTACCTCATAAATCCGGTGGCCCATCTTTAGTATTTTGGCTGTGATCTCAGGGTCGAAGCCCCACCGGTTTGATTTCAGCTTCAACTTGCGTGCAATATCTATCGTGAAGACTTTGTAGCACGTTTCCATGTCGGTCAGGGTGGTATCGAACATCACGTTCGTAATCAGCGTGAGGCCCTTGTTACCGACCGTATGCCAGAAATACATCGCCTTGTGCGGGCCTAGAAACCTCGAACCGTATACCACCTTGCTCCGGCCCTTGATTATAGGCGCGAGCAAAGCCGGGTAGTCTTCCGGGTCGTACTCCAGGTCGGCATCCTGGATGATTACCACATCACCCTGCACCTGCGCGATGCCCGTCCGGCAGGCTGCGCCCTTACCCCTGTTCACCTTATGCTTGAAGAGCCGGATCGCGCCTTCGTTGGCGAGCTTCTCCAACTCTGCCACTGTGCCGTCGGTAGAGCAGTCGTCTACCACGATAATCTCTTTCTCGAAGGGCACAGCCTGTACCTGCGATACGATCTCGCGTATCGTTCGCTCTTCGTTGTAGACGGGGATAACCACCGAAATCTTCAAGATTCCTTCCTCCCTCTCCTTACGAATTTTGGATTTTGGATTCTTACGCTGCATAAGCAATAGCAGCATGAATGTCCTGTAAGCTTAATGTTGGATAGCTAGATATTATCTCTTCTGCAGTCAAATCTGCGGCGAGATTATCCAAGATAAGTGATACCATTATTCTTGTTCCCTTGATGCATGCCTTTCCATGACAGATCAGGGGTCTACCGTAATCCGGTCACGCCAATCCATACTTACTCCTCTTTTGTCACAGGGCAGACACACGCCCCCGCGTAGTTTACCCTTGAGCGAAGCGAAGGGCTCATGCCCCTAAAGCGTTGCCAATTGTACCACGAACAGTTTCGCGGTCACAACTGCGTGGATACGTGTGGCTTCCTTCGTCTACGCAGTATCGCCTTACCAATAGAGGGTAAGTGTTCAGATTTGGGATATAGATGTGGGGGCAACCCTATGTGGTTGCCCTTATTAGGGCTAAGAACCGGTCTGCAAACAGGGCAACCACATAGGGTTGCCCCTACAACGTAATTTCCCCCACCTCAAGTCTGAACACTGACACAATAGAGGTTGTCTTTGACACCATCACCTCATGCCCATATACTGTTTTCTAACTCACCTGTTCATAATTCAAAGTTTATGATTCCGAAGGGAAGCCCCAATGGCAGACCAAATCCCCACAGACGAGCGCGATCATACAACCCCTCAGGGCGGACACATGGGTCTACCCCTACAGGACCGCGAAGACATTCATCCTGCTTCCAAACAGGATGTCGAATTGTATATTCGTACCTACTCTACCATGCTTCGTTCCTCCGGCGAAGTCAAGATTAACGCCCTGGTCCAGGCCCATCTTAACGCCGACTCGGCCCTTCATGTCAACGCGCGTGTGCAGTCGCCCGATATGCCCGCCTTTCTCTACTGTGTGCAGCGCCTGCCCGCGTGTATCATGCAGGTACGCCGCATCCTTCTCGGCCAGGCAGCCGAGACTTTTGCCAAGAGTGGCTACAACATCGACACCTGGCAGCACGTATCCGCGCCTGGTCGCCGCCGACGGTGGTTCTGGGATGGCAAGGAGACCCTCGCTGTCTATGTATCCTCGGCCTCCGACGTTGACGACCTTATCCCTACCCTCACAGGCTTCCAGATCGAGTGGAACAAGTTCAACCGCCTGCTCAACACAGAGCCGAATACCCGTGAGTTCCTGTCGGCGATGCACGATACGCCACCGGCCCTTTACGACGAGATTATGAAGGTCTTGCATGGCCGCCTCTTCATGTCCGCCGAGAACTGGCAGCGCCTCGAAGCCATATGGCGCGACCACATCTGGGATAATCTCATCCTCATGGCCCAGCAGCAAAAAAGCCTCACTGTCCAGATGCTTGGAGGCTCGTATATCGGTTATGCGAAGGCCACCCTGGAGTGGTGGCAACCGATCAACCGCTTTCTGGAACAGCATGATCTTCTCGACCGTCCGGTATATTTTGTTTCTTCCAATGTTCATGCCCTTGTCAATTTGCTGGGCGGCACCATCCATCGTGCCCGCCCTCTTATCGAGGAGTACATCCTTAATTCCAATGACCCCGAAATCCTATCCGAATATGACAAGTTTCGCCGAGGCGAGACCGACGCGTCCCTTGAAAACCTTCTTTATTACGCTGCTCGCCAGTTCTACGAGTCGCCCTACGGACGTGAGATAGCCCTCAATCGTATAAAGCAGGAAGAAGAACGAGGAATCTACTACATCCCCAGCGCCGAAGGCTTACCTATCGACGCTCAGGTTATTGACCTTGCGCGCCTCGACCCTTCCGAGTTCGATT
>JBDSDS010000354.1:0-3681 GCA_039920445.1 Chloroflexia bacterium | reverse complement strand
CTAATCACAAGCCACCACTTATGAATGACACACCCAGAGATAGAGAGCCGGTACGCCGCGTGCCTGCCGACCCGCCGCAGCCTTACGTTACGGAAACTGTAACTCCAAAGCGTGACATCTTCCCATACGTGATGGGTGCGCTCATAGCAGCCCTGGTTGTGGGCTTCGGGGTCATTGTATTTGTGCTGGGCGGCCCCGGTAACACGTCTGTCGCCCCCGTACCCACACCTATCACCAACGCCCCGGCGGGAGTGCCTACCTCCCCGTCCGATGTGCTTCCTAGCCCTGAGATACCCAACTCCCAACCTACAAACGCAGCAGGGTCGTCTAATTCTAATGACATAGTTAGCAGCCCTACAGCTCCTTCAGGCGCTTCGCCTGTCGCTACGGTGCAGCCAACTGTCCCGGCAGGATCAACAGACGGAGACGTGCCGCGCATAAGTATGGACGACTTCAAATCGCTCTATGATGACCCAGCTAAGCGTCCCGTCATCATAGACGTGCGCTCCAAGGAAGGCTACGATGCGGGCCACATAAAAGGCTCCATCAACTTCCCCGAAGATCAAATAGCCGTGCTCATATCCGACCTACCGAAAGATAAGTTGGTGGTCGCCTACTGCTCCTGACCGGCTGAGAACTCAAGCGCCCGTGTGGCGCTGAAACTACAGAAGGAATATGGCTACAACTTCGAGAACCTCAAAGCCCTCCAGGGTGGCTGGGGCGTCTGGTCAGAGCGCAACAAGCAAGACGCCCAGGGGTATCCTATTGAGCCATAGCGATGAGTTGTGAGCGATGAGTTGTGAGCGATGAGTGATGAGGGTGAGTAGGATGGTTCCTACGTGTAAGAAATAATCGGACAGGTTGTTCAGATGCTGGACAACCTGTTTGTATATAACCAGTAACAGTTGACCACTCATCACTCAAGGTTCAAGGTTTGAACGCTATATGACTTTAAACCTTGAACTTTCAACACTCACCACTCATCGCTAGCTATGTTATAATAGACGGACCTGAATCGCCAGACCCGCATGGGGGATTGCTAAATTGAGAGACTTATTACGCCGCCCGCGCTATTTTCCTATAGAGCAGGACAAACGCCAGGACAACAGGGACAAGGGTGGGCGCGACGCCGAAGATATATGGACCAAGTGCCCCAAGTGCAACGAGCTTTTATATGTTCGTGAACTTGAAAACAACCTCAAAGTTTGCCAGAAGTGTAACTACCACTTCCGCCTTTCCTCTTCCGAGCGCATCGCTTTCCTCCTCGATGAGGATACGTTCAGCGAACAAGACCCGCACGTTGGCCCCCTCGACCCTATAGGTTTCGTATCACTCGACCAGCAGTACGCAACCAAACTGAAAGATACCCAGGTCAAAACCCAGCTAACAGAGGCTGTTATCTTCGGTATGGGTCAAATCGAGACTATTACTTGTGTAGTGATGGTGACCGATTTCCGGTTCTTCGGCGGCAGCATGGGATCCGTGTATGGTGAAAAGCTAACTCGCGCAGCTGACCTCGCCGTCAAGAAGAAGAAAGGCCTCGTTACCGTATCGTCGTCGGGTGGGGCGCGCATGCAGGAAGGTATTTTGTCCCTTATGCAGATGTCTAAAACCACCGCCGCGCTCGCCGATTTAGCCGAGGCTCAGCTGCCCCATATCTCATTGCTCACCGATCCATGCATGGGCGGCGTCACAGCCTCTTATGCGTCGTCGGCAGATGTCGTGATGGCCGAGCCGGGCGCGCTGATCGGCTTTGCCGGGCCGCGCGTTATCGAGCAGACAATAAAGCAAAAGCTCCCACCCGACTTCCAGACCGCCGAGTTCCTCCTCAAGCACGGAATGCTCGACATGGTAAGCCCCCGCCGCGAACTACGCAGCACGATCAGCAAACTTTTACGCCTTTATGCGAATTAGTGACCAGTGACCAGTGACCAGGAATTACGAATTACGAATTGAATAACTTCCTCTAATTTGTAATTCGTAATTTGAGCGAAGCGACGAAGTAATTCGTAATTTCACCCAGGGTAAGTTATGGCTACGCAACCTAAACAAAACATCGATAATATGGACATAGATGCTGCTAGACGCGACGTTGGGTCTGCCACCGCACATCGAGATATGTTGCCGCCTGGCATCAGCCGCAATAATGGGGCCGAGGGCCAATATCTCGCGCGCCCCAGGCCAGAGATATCCGCCTGGGAGCGAGTGCAAACAGCTCGTCACCCCGACCGACCCCACACGCTCGACTACATCCAGAAACTCTGCCCCGACTTTGTAGAAATGCATGGTGACCGCCTCTTCGGTGATGACCCCGCCATAGTCGGCGGCCTCGGCGAGTTTGCCGGACAGACTGTTATGGTTATAGGCCAGCAAAAGGGGCGCACCACCAAGGAGAACATAGCTCGCTCCTTCGGTATGCCCCAGCCCGAAGGCTACCGCAAGGCCCAGCGCCTCATGCTCCACGCCGCCCGCTTCGGCTTCCCCATTCTTACCTTCATCGACACCCCAGGCGCTAACCCAGGCGTACAATCCGAGGAGCGCGGCATCGGTCAGGCAATTGCCGCCAGCCTGATGACTATGCTATCTATCGAGGTCCCGGTCATCGCTACCGTCATCGGCGAGGGTGGTAGTGGTGGCGCCCTCGCTATAGGCATAGGCGACCGCGTCCTCATGCTTGAAAACTCTATCTACTCCGTTGCCTCCCCTGAGGCGGCCGCCGCTATCCTCTGGCGTGACGCCTCCCAGGCGTCGACCGCCGCCGAGACGATGCGTATAACCGCCCCCGATCTGTTCGAGTTTGGAGTGATAGACGCAATCATTCCTGAGCCTGAAGGCGGTGCACATAACGATTCCGCCCGAACCCTGGAATTAGTTTACGATGTCCTGGTACATACCCTCGATGAGATCAAGGCCGCTTATCCCCTCCATACCAAGAAGGGCGCAAGACTTCTCCTTGAAGACCGCCGCCGCAAGTACCGCCGCATGGGTCTCTTCTCCGACCCCATTTCGTAACCTCTGGGGTAGCAGTTCAATCCGCCATTAACCTAGTACCTTACTAGCGAAAGTATGTCAGGTAACGCCCGGCGAATAAATTCGCGGTTTGTTCACGAGCAAAGTCCGCCTAGGCGGACTTTGCTCGTAGCCCGTGAATATGAGCATGGCGAACTCTCGCCGGGCGCTGCCATTCCTCAGTTAGCATGGTACTAGATTACATGAAACGATGGCCGTGCGTAATCTACAAACCAGACGATGCCGCCACGCTGCTGCTCTTCTTGTTGAACGGACCTGTATCATGTTCGGCGCGTCCCCCAGGTGTCCCGTCAGGTTCCCCATCACCAGGGGGCCTGTAAGAGGTCCTGTCAGCTCTCCCGTCATAGAATCCGCAAAATGCCCGTTCAACGACCCCGTTAGCAGCGCTCCCGTAAGGTGCCGTGTCGTCGATGAGCCATTAGCGAACTCTTGCCGCACGTCTATCGCACTATTCGTCACCAGCCCCTCCCTCTCCCGCTCCACCACACGAACAAACGCCGCAGCCACCCTCGGATCGAACTGCGTCCCCGCGTACCGTCCCACCTCCGCCACCAACTCCTCCAACCGCACCCCCTTCCGGTAAGGCCGGTCCGAAGCCATAGCCTCCGCAGCATCGCATACCCCCAGTATCCGCGCCTCCAACGGAATCTC
>JBDSDS010000353.1:0-4432 GCA_039920445.1 Chloroflexia bacterium | reverse complement strand
GCGCCATGCGGCTGAAGTAAAGAATACTTGGTGAAACGAGCAGCAGAAAAGAGCAAATAACCGCCGTGAGCCTACCCAGTTGCTGGCGCAGGAAGAAGGGCGACATCACCACAAAAATACCGCAGAAGGCCGATGCAAGACGAGCCGTGGCATCGGTCGCTCCAAAAAGCCAGTACATAGCCGCCACCAGGTGGAACTGCAACGGGCCGTGCATCATCGGGTCGTGCGTATAGCCACGGCCCTCGTATAGATTATCCGAGTAGACGGCGTGGAGGCTCTCGTCGTGGTGGATGCCTCGGTTGCCGATGTCCCATAGTCTACTGACGATAGCCAGGGTAAATAGACCGACCCAGAAAAGGTTTTCGTAGGTCATCAACGACCGCCAGGTAAAACGCGGCTCGGCGCTTTCCTGCGCTACCACCCGCTCTGTTGTTACGGTTTCAGTTCTTCGGGCGCGCGGAGCTATTACAGTGCGCGATACTGCTTCCGTTTCAACAGCAGACGGGGGCGAGGCAACAATCCTTGTGTCATCAAGGCGGCGTCTGCGCTTGGGCAAAGTTATGGGCGTGCTCACATGGCTAGAGTGCACCTGAACTACAGTTTCAACCTCAATATGCTCATGCCCGTTCGAGCCGGTGTCGTGCTCACGACTGACATCTTCGACTGTGTCGCCGTCAGCGCCATTACCGTTCGCAGCCGAGATCGGCTCTGTACGGATCCTGCGTCGCGTCTTCATATAGCTCCTTACAATAGAGGGTAAATTAGCGAATATCCGGCGGACGTCAAAAAACAGATATAGTACCCCTCATAGTGTCTATTACTGATTGTACCTTAATTGGTAAACGTGTGCAAGAATGCCGCTATTACAAGAGGCTTACACTTACGTAAGAACGTCGCAATATATTAGAGCATAGTTCGGGTTCCATCAGAGATAGAACCCACCTCAACAATGCCTGACAGGAGGCGAACCCACTATACTTTGTCATTCTGAACGCAGTGAAGAATCACTACGGGAGAGTAAGTGCTAAGGGAACTTATTCTTCACTGCGTTCAGAATGACATCTCCAACTTTGTTCCTCGTACATCAGGCCGTTTTTGGGATGAGTTCTAATCTGCTTTCGTCGGCTGCCGTTTTGCGCTTATTCCGGGAATTATCGCTTCATAGCCGAAACGCTCGCGTATATGATCTAGGCCGGCAGTAAGACGACGATCCTTTTCCTGTTCACTTGCAGTAAGGGCTAATTGATGGCCGCCCTCTCTCAAGGGGCCGTCACTCCCATCAATTAATGTATCTGTACTACCAACGGCCATTGGCCTCAGATGGTTTGCCGCAACAAGCGATGTAGTACCAACTCCTATCAGCCGCACCAGTTCGCTCCCTTTACCAAGCCCCGTTGAGTCTGCGGCGGCAGCCAGCAGCTTCTTCACTGCCTCACAAATCTCCTGCCCGGAGTCAGTCAGCGCAGGCAAAGTATGTTGTCTAGTAATAAGCTTGCCGAAGCCGGGATTGTCGAGCCGCCATGCCCGCGAGCGTGGAAGAAGCCGGAGCTTGAGGTAAACGCAGCGGGCACAAAAGCCTTCCCGCCGCAAACTCCAGGCGACCTGATCTGACAGTGTGCGTATCATGGCCTGCAAGATATCCATGTCGCTCTCGTCTTCTGCCAGCGTAGTCTCACGACTTATAGACTTGGGGTCTCCAGCAACCTGCACAGGCGTGTCGTCTATCCCGTGGGCGCGCCTGATGAGGCCGCTAGCGTGCTCCTCGCCAAATGACTGGGCGAGGTCTTTATGCTCCACAATAGCAAGCTGGCCGACCGTACTGACGCCGAGCTTAAGGAGCGCTTCGGCGGCACGAGGGCCGATTCCAGGCAGCGCCCGCACCGGGAGTGGCGCGAGAGTGCGCGCTTCATCACCATGTGCCACTACCACAAGGCCATCGGGCTTTTCGAGGTCAGAAGCGATTTTAGCCATCAGCTTGCTCGACCCTATACCGACTGATGCCGTCAGGCCGGTCTCCTCAAGGATACGCGCTTTCAAACACCGGCCTATTTCGAGTATAGGCCCACCTGCCAACTCACAGCCGGTCATATCCAGATAAGCCTCATCGAGAGAGGCAGGTTCAACCAGGGGGCTGAACTCCGACCACACTCTCCTGAGATGCTCGGCGACCTCTCTGTAGCGATCAAAGCGTCCTGCCAGTACGACCGCATCAGGGCATAGAACAAGAGCCTTCGCCAGGGGCATCGCCGATCTGACGCCATATACGCGTGCCTCATACGATGCCGAAGCAACAACCCCTCGCACACCCCGGATATATTCAGGCGTACGAGGCAGATTTTGTGCTTCGAGCGCCAACACTCGCAACCTCTCGACAGTGAGCGGAGAGTTGCCGACGACAACAGGACGGCCCCGTAAATGTGGATCGTCCTGTTGCTCTACCGACGCGAAAAAGGCGTCCATATCGACATGGGCCACCCACCTACGCGCGGGCTGCCTCCAGAGACTGATCTGGCTTTCTATCATTTCCACTCGTCCGATAAAGGAATGTGCATCTCATCCATCTCTGATGAAGACGATAACACAGAGCCTATGTTCGGTCAATTGTTTCCACTGGATAGCCGGATGTAGGGGTGAAGTCCCCGTACAGGGACTCTCTTGGGGCAGGTAGTCCGCGCAGGCAGACTTTGCTTATCGGTAGCCCGTGAATATGAACGTAATGAATTGGCGTAGCCAAGAAGCTCTCGCCGGGCGCAGTTTGTCTGCCGATACAACCTAACTTACGACCGTGATCCCACGGGGGGCATTGTTCAGGCGTTCTGCACCTTCGGAGTCGAGAACTACTGTATCTTCGATCCGCACGCCGAACTTACCCGGGAGATAGAGGCCAGGCTCGATACTGAATGCTATACCTTTCTGCAAGAGTGTGCGGTTGCCCGCCACTATATAGGGTGGCTCATGCCCATCAAGCCCGATGCCGTGGCCGAGCCTGTGCGTAAAGTACTGCCCGTAGCCCGCCTCCGTAAGATAGTCTCGCGCTACAGCATCTAACGCTTCGCAAGAAATCCCAGGGCGCGCAGCTTGCACGGCAGCCTCCTGCGCGGCTGCCACCAGTCCATAAACGTGCATCTCCTCGGACCCTGGGAGTGAGGCGCCACCTGCAAATACCGTTCGAGTAATGTCCGAATAGTAGCCGCCCACAGTGCCCCCGAAATCAAGCACTATCGCGTCCCCGACCTCGATCACGCGGTCGCCTGTGTGGTGGTGCGGCGAGGCGCTGTTTGGCCCTGATGCGACTATTGCGTGTCCAGGCACCTCAAGTCCCTTCGCCCGTAGGCGCTCGACTATCTCACGCCCGACTTCTGCTTCGCTACGGCCAACAAAGGGCCTTTGAACTATCTCTGTGAAGACCTCATCGGCTGCTAACCCTGAGATACGCAGCTTCTCTATTTCGTCCGCATCCTTGATCTGCCGCATAGGTGTGAGAACAGTGGAGGCAGAGGTAAACGCAGCGCGTGGAAGCTCAGCCTGCAGGCGCAAAAGGAAAACGGACCATAGTTGGTCGGCCACCCCTATTGTGCAGGCAAATCCACCGGGTAGGGCGCTTGCGCCGGAGGCTATCAGTTGCGCGGCCAATCTCGCCGGGTTGTCTTGCTCCCCCCAGGTCCTGACCACTATCTCGTCACCCAGAGGTGGCAAGAGGGCAGCCTCGAACGTGGGTAACACTATATATGCCGGGGCCTCTTGAGGCAGGATAAAAAGTGTCATCCTTTCGCTCGTATGGCTTTTAGCTCCCGTCAGATAGAAGAGGTCAGCGGAAGGCCCTGCCACGATAAAGTCGAGGCCATGCTGATGCATCAGCGTCCTTGCTCTCGCCAGTGTTCCCATCATGTTACTCACTTCAGTCACTATTGTTAGGGATTAGAACGCAGAAGGCAGTAATCACGTTTCACGTTTCGCGTTTCATCTTCCTAATCCCCAAACCCTACTCAGCGATCAGGCCTTAGCCCCACCTTCAACCTGGGTCTTCGTTTCGCCACCTACTGACTTGGCCACGACTAACTCCCCGTCTTCAGCACGTGTTTCGGCTGCTTCTTCGGTTTTAGCCTCAAACTTTTCCTCGCTATCGTGCGCGGCCTTGAGGTCCTGAATCACAACCTGTACAGCGCCCGCCAACGGCACGGCTACCAGCGCGCCCGCAAGCCCAGCTATCACTGACCCAAATAATATGCTTACAATCACCACCAATGGGCTGATCCCGACCGTATCCTTCATTATGCGCGGGATAAGCACATTTCCCTCAATCGTTTGAAGGACTATAGCGAATAACACGACTATTAGCACGGTGCCCAGGCCACCACCGGGCTGAGTAAGAGCGACCAGTATGGCCGGCGCGGTACCTATATATGGCCCGACAAGCGGGATTGCTTCCGCT
>JBDSDS010000352.1:0-5160 GCA_039920445.1 Chloroflexia bacterium | reverse complement strand
GGGAGACAAGCGCGACAACATGAGTTCTCAACCCGCCAGGGTCACGCCCAGAGAGCTGTCGTTCCGCGGATAATGTGCCCGTCTCTTCCAAGCCGAGATTCCTTTCTGGTTCCAGGTCACTTCTCGTGCTCTAACACCAGCCATATAGCCCGTATATTCTAGAGATACCTACCCTTCGGTGTGCTCTTATGCACACGCTGAGGACGGTACCTGGACCAGTAACTCAAAGCGTATATGATATAATCTATGTGTCCTTGCAGCTTGGCTTACCGTAATTCGTAACTCGTAATTCGTAATTCGTAAGATGATTCTCTTATACAATCCGCGCGCTACAGAGTTCAAGTTTCGACTCCCCATCTCAGTCCTTTCTCTCGCCGCCGTATTTGAGGGAAAGTATCCCTGGCGCATGGTTGACGGCAACCTTGATCCTCATGCGGGCGACACAATAGCAGATACCCTCGCGCGCCACACCGACATCAAATACCTGCTGGTGACAGTCATGCCTGGGCCGCAGTTGATGCAAGCTGTACCCCATACACGAGCGATAAAGGCGCGGTTTCCGAATGTGACCATTATCTGGGGCGGTTACTTCCCGTCGTCGCATGCCGACGTGGTGTTGGCTGACCCAGCCATAGATTACGCAGTCAGGTCCCAGGGTGAGATAACAATTCTGGAGCTACTGGAAGCACTGGAAAACGGCACATCGGTAGAGAAAATTGACGGATTATCATTTCGCTCCGGTGAATGTATCGTGCATAATAAGGTGCGCAAGTTGACCGACCCCAACGCGCTGCCTCTTCTGCCCTATGAAAAGGTCAACGTTCCTCCTTACCTGAAGAATACCGTCCTCGGCAGCAGGACAATTTCGCACCATTCCAGTATCGGGTGCCCATTCACCTGCTCGTTCTGCTCTGTAACAAAGAATTATGCGGGTCGCTGGCTCGCCGAAACGCCTGAAAGGACGATCAAAACCGTGCGGCACTTGCACGAGCGTTATGGCGTGAATGGAATCGAGTTCCATGATAGCAACTTCTTCACCGCAGAGAAGCGGGTAGCGGCGTTCTCTGCTGGAGTAATGGACCTGGGACTAGGCTGGTGGGGCGAAGGCACAATCGACACGATAATGCGCTACGATGACACCACCTGGGAAGCGATGCGAGACGCCGGATGCCGCATGATATTTATGGGCGCAGAGAACGCTTCCGCCACTACCTTGAAGTTTATGAACAAGGGTCCGCTTACTCCAGAGACAACCCTCGCCATGACCGAGAAGTCTGCGCGTTACGGCATCATCCCAGAGTTTTCTTTTGTACTCGGCAATCCACCCGATCCTGAGAAAGACATAGACGAGAACATCGACTTCATATATAAGATAAAGTCAATCAACCCGGCGGCGGAGATCGTTCTATATCTGTACACACCAACTCCCGGCGGCGCGATGTACGATCAGGCAGTCAAAGGGGGCTTCAGTTACCCGGACACACTCGACGGCTGGATCGCGCCTGAATGGGCGAGTTTCTCGCGACGACGCAATCCGCATACTCCCTGGCTTAAGCCGGAGCACCTACAGAAGCTCAACAACTTCGAGACCGTACTAAATGCGCGGTATCCCACTATTTCGGACTTAAAGATACAGGCGTGGCACAAACAGGTGCTCCGAACTTTAGGTGGATGGCGCTACAGACTACGTGTCTACGACAACCCACTTGAGTTGCGCGCCATGTTCAAACTGATCTCATACACCCGTCCCGATCAAGCCGGACTCTGATCTGTCATCTCTTCAGTCTGCTCGATAGGCCTTTTGCGCCAGCTGAATACCATCTGACTCTGCGACGGTTCTAACAAGTATGCGTATAGCTGTCTTTATTCCAGGATTTCAGAGGGACGAGTCTGACTGGTGTATACCGGCCTTCACGAATCTCGCAAGGGAGCTTGCTAAAGAAGCGCAAGTAGACGTGTTCGCCCTCAGATACCCCCCTACCTGCTTGGCATATCGAATAGGGGCAGTGCGTGTTCATACGATAGGCGCGGGGACCTTCGGGCAAGCGCGCGTGCCGGGAATCAGCCTTGCGCGACTGTGGCACGACGTTCTGCGCCGCTTTGATCGAGAGCATCGCAAGCGCCAGTATGATGTAGTTGTCAGCTTTTGGGCCACGGAGTCGGGTGCGCTTGGTTGCATCGCTGCAACACGATGGGGTCTGCCAGCGCTGGTCCATCTGGCAGGAGGCGAGTTGGTCTGGATGCCACATATCCGATATGGCAACTGGCGGCGGAGACTCTCTGGCGCGCTGGTCGAGACTAGCCTACGGACCGCAGACATGATTTCAGCCCCATCGAGCTACATGGCTAAACTGCTTACGGATAGATTTCCCGCTACAGATCCTAAGTCAGTCCGTTGGTCGTTAGGTGTTGACACTGCCATGTTCACGCCCACACACGATACAAGTCAGTTTAAGGTAAAGCCTTTCACATTTATAACCGTGGCCTCGGTGCTTCCAGTCAAGGGATTAGACCTAATACTCGAAGCATCCGCCCTGATTCGGAAGGCTCGGCCCGACTTGGATTTCAGCGTCGTCATTGTTGGCGACGGCCCGATTCAACATTTGTTATTAGCGAAAATCAACGTATTGGGTCTAAAGGGATATGTCGTTCTTTATGGCGAGGTCAGTCATGGCGAAATGCCTGCCGTTTATGCTTCAGCATCCTGCTTTGTTATGACATCATGGCACGAGGCGCAGTGCATGGCTCTCCTTGAAGCGGCGGCGAGCGGATTGCCGTGGATTGCCACTCCTGTCGGCGTAGCTAGTGACCTTTCTAAGTCAAAGCAGCCGTCAGGGATAATTCTTGCGGACCGGAAGCCATCAACGCTTGCGGCAGCAATGCGCGCGATGATGGAGCGCCCCCAGGAAGAACGGATCTCAATGGGAAGGACCGCACGTGAACAAGCTCTCTTACACTACGACCTTCGCCGTCAGATCAGGGAGCTTTTATTGCTGCTGGACTCATTGACAGTGAATCATGTGCCCGGTAGAATGAAAGCGTCCACGCCGAGAAGTGTCACCCGAGACGTACTTTTGCTAATGCGAGATGCAACCCTGGCCTCTCTTCGCTACCTCGCCCGATGATCCTCCAATTATGACTACCGTTTTGCTCGGACAAAGCTATTTTCTGCGCTTCGACCCGAAAGAGTGGGAGGCTATGAAGCCTTACCCTCCACTTGGGACGATGTATGCTGCTTCATTCCTACGAAAGCATGGCTATGACGTGCGCTTCTTAGATGCCATGCTTGCCGCGTCTGAGGATGAGTGGGTTGCGGCCCTGGACACCCATCAACCTGAATATGCGGTAATCTACGAAGATGGCTTCAACTACCTGTCAAAGATGTGCCTCACCAGAATGCGTGAAGCCGCGTTTACCATGGCGCAAGCGGCTAAAGCCAGAGGCTGCACGGTGCTGGTCTCCGGTTCGGACGCTACGGATCACAAAGAGAAGTATTTCGCACAAGGCGTTGACGGCATCATAGTCGGTGAAGGAGAGGTGACTCTGGTCGAGGCGTTAGACGCTTACGGCCAGCGCAGCGGTGCTTCAGTCGCAGATGTGCCGGGGCTGGCAATACCCGGACGTACTGAAGTCCAAGCCAGGGGCTACTTGCGCCAGCTTGACGACCTTCCGTTCCCGGCCTGGGACCTCATCGACGTGGAACGTTACCGCCAAATCTGGAAGTCCAGGCACGGTTACTACTCGATGAACATGGTAACGACGCGCGGTTGCCCGTACCACTGCAACTGGTGCGCGAAACCGATTTACGGCCAGAGATATAATGTCCGCTCAGCAGAGAATGTAGCGACCGAGCTAAAGTGGCTCAAAGACGAATACTGGCCCGACCATATCTGGTTCGCCGACGATATCCTCGGGCTGAAGCCGGGTTGGATAGAACGTTTCGCGACGGAAGTAGAGCGCCTTGATGCAAGAACCCCGTTCAAGTGCCTTCTCAGGGTGGACCTGCTCAAGCCGGGTGTCCCAGAGGGGCTGAAGCGGGCCGGTTGCGAAATCGTATGGGTGGGTGCCGAGTCGGGGTCGCAGAAGATCCTTGATGCGATGGATAAAGGCACCAAAGTAGAGCAGATTTATGGTGCCGCTCGTGATCTCCACGCCCAGGGCATCAAGGTTGGCTTCTTCTTGCAGTTCGGCTACCCTGGTGAGGACAGAAACGATATAGAAGCGACATTGCAGATGGTGCGCGACTGCGAACCTGATGACATAGGTGTCTCCGTCTCCTATCCTCTGCCCGGCACGAAGTTTCACGAGGTGGTCAAAGCGCAGCTAGGCATCAAACAAAACTGGCTCAATAGCGCCGACCTGGCTATGATGTACAGCGGTCCATTTTCTACCGAGTTCTACCGACAGTTGCATACTGTGCTGCATAAAGAGTACCGTTCCCGAAAGGGGTGGCGCCAGCTAACGTCGAAGCAAAGAGGCGGTATGGGTGCGGCCCAATTGCTCAGACTCGGCGCCAGTGTTGCCCGTAATGTTGCGACACTTCCTCTTGAGCGATATAAGTTGAATGCCCTTGAGCGGCAAGCAAGTAACGGCATCCGCCATCTGCCGAGGCGAATGACCTCTGAGGCCGCGGCCACGCCGTCCGCGCAAGCCGAGTGAGCGATACCACCTGATGTCAAAATGTCGCAAAATCGTTCTCTACAATCCGACAGCAGTCTTCTGGACTATGCCGCTTGGCCTGATAGCCATAGGCTCCGCGTTAGACCCGGCTCAATACGAAGTGGAGATAGTAGACGCGCGCCTGGAGGAGAACCCTCTGTCTTCCTTGCTTACCGAGGCAAGAGGCGCCCTGTGTGTGGGAATGGGTGTGCTTACGGGCGAGCCAATCCGTGATGCCCTCGGCGCGGCGCGGGCGCTAAAGAAAGAGCACCCGAACATTCCGGTAGTTTGGGGCGGCTGGCACCCTTCTCTCTTCCCTGCGGAGTGTCTGGAAGAAAACTCAGTTGACGTAGTTGTCAGTGGACAGGGGGAGGTTACCTTCGCTGAGCTTGTCGAGAGATACAGCCAGGGCGGTGACCTACACGACATCGCAGGCTTGACATGGAAAGACACCGATGGGCAGATCGTCCAGAACCAGCCCCGTCCCACCATTGACGTTAA
>JBDSDS010000351.1:0-6345 GCA_039920445.1 Chloroflexia bacterium | reverse complement strand
CGCGGCCGTTCCTGAGCCGGAGCCTGAAGTAATAGAGGACGATGAATAACATGAAGACAGAAGACCTAACGAATATGTCCGAGGCCGACCTGAAGCACAACCTTGAGGAGAGCCGTCAGGAGCTTTTAAACCTACGCTTTCAGATAGCGACGCGCAAGATCAAGAACCATAAGCGCCTCCCGGCCGTCAAGAAGGACATTGCCCGCATAATGACCCTGCTGCGCGAGCGCGAATTGATGTCGATCTACGCGGGCGTAGATTTCGATGAGGTGGCGGCAACTACAGCGGCCCCTGCGACACAAGCGACTACACGCCGCCGAACTCTTTTCGGGCGTGGGAATAAGTAAGTTCTGGGTGCTGGTACGAGTGTACCGCGCTGATAACTCACATAGGAGCGAGATAAATGGCAAAGAAGAAAGAGAATGAAAATCAGCTGGCAGGCGTGGTCGAGGCAGTCACAGAGACCGTTGGAAATATGGCCGAGACCGTGGGCGAGACCGTCGGGTCAGTAGCTGAGGCCGTGACTGACAGGGTTACTTCTGTTGTGGGTAGGAGTGCAGAAAAGCCGAAGAAGGCAACTAAAGCACGTACCGCAAGCAAGACCAAGCCCAAGGCCCCGGCCAAGAAGGAAAAAGGCGACCGCGAGGAAGTGGGGAATGTGGTAAGAGCGGCTGCCGGCGCCATGGAACTTCCAGAGTACCTGTCGCGTCGCCGGACTGAAGTAGGGCGTGTTGTTTCTGACAAGATGCAGCTTACCGTCACGGTGCTGGTGCAGCGCTCCAAGCCGCACCCTATCTATAAGAAGGTCATGCGCCGCTCGGTCAAGTTCATGGCACACGACGAAATGGGCGCGGGCATGGGCGACACCGTCCGCATAATGGAAAGCCGCCCGATGAGCAAGCATAAGCGGTGGCGCGTAATCGAGATCGTGCAGCGAGCCGAATAGTTGCGGGTTCAAAGTTCAAAGTTGTATGGCATTTTAACCTTGAACCTTGAACCTTGAACTAACAACTAGTACAGGAGAAACCGATGATTCAGAATGAGAGCAGGCTGCGCGTGGCGGACAATACGGGTGCTAAAGAGATACTTTGCATCCGTGTCATGGGTGGCTCGAACAGGAAATACGCGGGTGTGGGCGATGTCATAATCGCTGCTGTGAAGACGGCCACTCCGGGCGGCACGGTCAAGAAGGGCGAGGTGGTACGAGCCGTTGTGGTCCGCACCGCCAAAGAATACAAGCGCCCCGACGGCTCGCACATTCGCTTTGATGACAACGCGGCGGTGATAATCAACGCACAGAATGCGCCGCGCGGCACTCGCATATTTGGTCCGGTAGCCCGCGAGCTGCGAGAGCGCCAGTTTATGAAGATTGTGTCGCTTGCGCCAGAGGTGCTCTAAATAGAGTGGGGCTGAGGAAACGGTTAGGAGAAGGTAATGAATATCAAGCGTAATGATACAGTGCTGGTGATAACCGGCAAAGACAGGGGTAAGCGCGGCAAGGTCCGCGAGGTCCACCCGACTGATAAGAAGATAGTCATAGAAGGCATAAACATCGTCAAGCGCCATACGCGCGGTCGCCAGGGCGCCCGACAGGCAGGCATTATCGAGCAGGAGGCTCCGCTGAGCATCGGCAAGGTGATGGTGGTCTGCCCCAAGTGTGACCGAGGCACGCGCATAGGTCACACTCTTCTGGGAGATGACCAGAAGGTGCGTGAGTGCCGCAACTGCGGAGAAGTCTTCGAGGCCGACGCTGACCAGGAGAAATGGGGCGGCCGTCGCTAAGTCAGGGCTTGGAAGTTTAGTTAGAGTAGCGGCTGAAACCCAAAGGGAGACCAGCCGGTAGATAGTAAGGAGAAGAAGATCGTGGCAGACCAAGAGCAAGCGCAGGCTCAGGAAGAAACTCCCGAGCCGGAGCAAGCGCAAGAGCCACAGCAGGCTAAAGGCAAGAAGAATAAGGGCCGCGATGCCGATGTGCAGCCAGCAGGCGACGGAGCGACTCAGGCAGCTGAAGGCCGCAGGAATGGCAAGACCGAGCCTCGTCCCGAAAACTACGTGCCGCGCCTCAAGCAAAAGTACATAGATGAGGTGATTCCGACCTTGATTAAGGAGTTTGAGTATGCCAATCGCATGCAGGCCCCCCAGGTCAAGAAGGTAGTAATCAACATCGGCATGGGTAACGAAGCGCGTGAGAACGCGAAAGCGCTGGACAATGCTGTAGGCGACATCGGTATAATCACAGGCCAGAAGGCGATGATTACCCGCGCCAAGAAGTCCATCGCGGCCTTCAAGCTACGTACCGGCATGCCGATTGGTGTGATGGTCACGCTACGGGGCGCTCGCATGTATGACTTTTTGGACAGGCTGTTCAATATCTCGCTGGCCCGCGTGCGCGACTTCTCAGGCGTGTCGCCCAAGTCGTTCGATGGTCATGGCAACTTCACTCTGGGGCTAAAAGAGCAACTTATTTTCCCGGAGATTGATTACGACAAGGTAGATAAGATTCGCGGCATGGAAGTGGTAATCGTAACTTCCGCCAAGAACGACGAGGAAGGCCGCCGTCTGCTGCAATTGCTCGGTATGCCCTTCCAAAAGGGTTCATAACCCGGCTTGAAGATAGTAGAAGTGGGAGAGATTAAGGAGACAAGATGGCTAAGAAGTCGATGATCGCAAAGGCAAACCGCACACCGAAGTTCGCGGTGCGGGCGCACAATCGCTGCAAGATTTGTGGCCGACCTCGCGCCTACATTCGCAAGTTCGGCATGTGCCGCATCTGCGTCCGCGAGAATGCCCTCATCGGAAGGCTCCCTGGCGTAGTCAAATCTAGCTGGTAATTGACGAGTTGCTAGTAGCGAGTTGTTAGTTCCTAGTCATTACTAACAACCAAGAACTAACAACTAACAACTGGTAGAAGTGCTTAGGACGGTCATTATGGCCGTCGCCGCAAGGAGAAAATACGGCTTATGAACATGACAGACCCTATCGCTGATATGCTGACCCGCATCCGCAACGGCAGCATGGCGCGACATCAGAGTGTATTGATCCCGGCCTCCGGCCTCAAGATGAACATCGCCCGCATCCTCAAGGATGAAGGTTTCATTAAAGAGGTCGATGTGCCCACGGAAATGGGCGGGCGCGTGTTCCGCGTGTGGCTCAAGTACGGGCAGGATAAGAGGCCCGTCGTGACCGGCCTCAAGCGCGTCAGCAAGCCGGGCCTTCGTGTCTACAGCAAGCGTAAGGACATCCCGATGGTCCTCAGCGGCCTCGGCGTGACAATCGTCTCCACGCCGCAGGGTGTGATGACAGGGCGTGACGCTTGGAAGCAGAACCTCGGCGGCGAAGTACTCTGCCAGGTCTGGTAGACCTAGAATCAGGAGAAATCGATTATGTCTCGTATTGGAAATAAGCCGATCCCGGTGCCGAAGGGCGTCACTATCGACCTGAACGGCACCAAAATGCTGGTCAAAGGCCCGAAAGGAACCCTTGAGCAGGAGTTCCGGCCCGAAGTGAATATCAATCAGGAAGAAGACCAGATAGTGGTGACACGTCCGGCTGAGACCAACATGCACCGTTCGCTCCATGGCCTCACTCGTACTCTCATCTCTAACATGGTGATAGGCGTGACCGATGGCTTCACCCGCAACCTGGAGATAGCAGGCGTCGGCTATCGTGTCGCCAAAGATGGCAGCGCGCTGGTATTTTCGCTCGGCTTCTCCCACCCTGTGCGCATCGAGCCGCCCGACGGCATCACCTTCAACGTCGAAACCCCGACCCGCTTCAGCGTCAATGGTATCGACAAGCAGGTAGTCGGCGAGCAGGCAGCCCAGATTCGCAAGCTACGCAAGCCGGAGCCGTATAAGGGCAAAGGCATCACCTACCAAGGTGAGCGCGTGCGCCGTAAAGCAGGTAAAGCAGGCAAAATAGGCGGTAAGAAGTAGTTTCGAGTCGTTAGTCGTTAGTTGTTGGAGCAAGTGGTCCGGCAGAATAGGATGCTTGTTCGCCCAGTCTGAATAGTCCAGACAACCAGAGGAAAGATAAAATTATGAGAGCCAAACCACATATGCTTACGTCGCGTCAAAAGCGACACAATAGAATTAGAGCGCGAGCGATAGGCACACCGGAGAGGCCACGCCTCAACGTGTTCAGCAGCCTCAACCATATTTATGCCCAGGTGATCGACGATACGGAAGGGCGCACGCTCGTATCTGCTTCCACTCTTGACACGTCGGTAGCCGAATCAGCCAAGATCGAGCAGGCGAAGGCAGTAGGTAAGCTCGTAGCCGAGCGCGCAAAGGCCGCCGGACTCAATAAAGTAGTATTTGACCGCGGTGGTTATCTGTATCACGGCCGCATCAAAGCCCTGGCCGAAGGCGCACGCGAAGGCGGACTCGATTTCTAACGACTAATGAGAAACGTGAAACGTGAAACGTGAGTAAGTTAATCACGCATCACGCATCACGTGTCACTCTTCAGGAGGAACAATGGCAAGAATTGAAAGACCTGTTTCGGAGTTTGAAGAGAAGTTGGTACAGGTTAACCGTGTATCGAAGGTGGTCAAGGGTGGCCGCCGCTTCAACTTCAGCTCGGTGGTAGTCGTGGGCGACGGCCACGGCACGGTCGGCGCGGGCACGGGTAAGGCATCTGAGGTGCCCGACTCGATCCGCAAGGCCGGAGAAGACGCCAAGAAGCACATGATCCGCGTCGCAATGGTAGGCGGTACGATCCCGCATGAAGTGCGAGAGTCGTATGGCGCAAGCACTGTATTCATCAAGCCCGCCGCTCCCGGAACCGGGGTAATCGCCGGTGGTGGAGTGCGCGCGGTACTGGAAGCGGCAGGCATAAAGGATGTGCTCAGCAAGTCGCTCGGCAACAACAACCCGGTGAACCTGGTGCGCGCCACTCTGCTGGCCCTCTCCAAGCTCCACTCGGTAGAGAACGAAGCGCTGCGCCGTGGTATCCCACAGGAAGAGATGGAAAAACGTCTTTATCGCAAGGATTTCAACCTGCAGAAGGCGATTCGGGAAGGCCGCCACGAGAGCGAACCGACCAGGGAGCCTGCTGCTCAATCGACATCGCCAGGTGGCGCGCCAACCGCACAGCCTGAGCGCAAGTACCAGGGCGGACCGAAGAGCGCGAACGCCCGTCCGCAGCGCGATGCCGCACCGGGCCGTGACGGTGGTGGTGGTCGCCCTGATAATCGTGGCGGTCGCAACGATGGCCGTGGCGGTGGTGGAGGAGGCGGACGTGGCAGAAGCTAAAGTAATCAGCAAGCAGCCGACAGAGGGTGCGACACTCAGGATCACCTGGATTCGTAGCGCTATCGGCTTCGCAAAGGACCAAAGGGCAACAATCCAGGCTATCGGTCTGAAGCGTCTCAACCAGACGATAGAGCGCCCGGACAGCCTCACATTGCGGGGCCAGCTTTTCAAGGTCAAGCACCTGATCAAGGTAGAAGAACTGTAGCTAGTTGCTAGTTGCTAGTTGTTAGCCCACAGAGGCAACCGGCGGCTGATAACTGGACGATGGGATGGAGAGATAGATGAAACTAAGCGATCTAAGAATGCCGAAGGGCGCGACAAAGGACCGCAAGCGCGTTGGCCGGGGCCACGGCTCCGGGCACGTGAAGACGGCGGGTAAGGGCACGAAAGGCCAGAAGGCGCGCACGGGCGGCAATGTCCACCCTCGCTTCCAGGGCGGCCAGACCCCTATCCAGCAGCAGCTTCCCTACAAGCGCGGCTTTACAAACATATGGAAGGCCGAATACAACCTCGTCAACCTGGGCCAACTGAACGCAATCGAGGCAGGCAGCCAGGTGACCGCCGATTCGCTCCGCGAAATGGGCATCCTGCGCGATAACGTGCTGCCGCTCAAGGTGCTGGGAAATGGCGACCTCAAGTCAGCCCTCCACATCAGCGCCCACAAGGTAAGTGAAAGCGCACGACAGAAGATCGAGGCGGCTGGGGGGACTATCACCCTGATCGAGACTGAAGCCCAGCCGCGACGCTCGAAGGGGCGCAGCGAAGCCCCGGTACGCGTTTTCCAGGCAAGGCAGGCAGCCAGAGCAGCGCAGAGCCAGGGCAATGGCTCCCAGACTGAAAGAGGATAGAAGATGCTTCAGGCCGTAATAAACGCCTTCAAAATCGCCGATCTTCGCCGTAAGATACTCTTTACACTGGCGATGTTGGTCGTGTTCCGCGTGGTCGCGCACATCCCTGTGCCGGGCGTCGACCTGGAAGCCCTCAGGAATCTACTCCAGCCGGGCGAGGGGAATGACTTTTCGAGCATTCTAAACATACTCAATATCTTCTCCGGCGGCGCGCTTCAGAACTTCAGCGTGGCGTCGATGGG
>JBDSDS010000350.1:0-7217 GCA_039920445.1 Chloroflexia bacterium | reverse complement strand
TGGGCACGCTCAAGCAGCTTGGGGGTGATCGTTCCTTCTACCATGTCGCCGCTGATGCGTGTCAGGCGGAGGCCGTGCTTCTCAAGGTGGGGGATGTGAGATAGGAGGGCCTTCTCACCTTCGTGCTTGCTGTAGGCTACCGGCTCGTAGGCGGCGATACGCTCCTGGTCTTTATGGGCGTAGAAGTGCGCCCAGTGGCTCGTTATGAAGACGATGCGACCTCCCTCCGGCATGAGGGGCATGGCGGCTTCGAGGGTCCATACCTGGGCGTCGCGGTTGAGGAGGACGGGGTAGTCGGGGTTCTGGGCTACAAGGTCTTACTCCATGCCGCCGGAGGCGTTGAGCACTAGCACGTCGAGGTGGCCGAACTCCTTCTTGATGGCATCCATCAGGGCGTCAACGTCCTCTCGTACCGTGAGGTCAACCGCCATCGTCATAGCCTGGACGCCGTGGGAGCGCACCTGTTCGGCTACCTCTTCGGCGCGCGCGGCTTTATTGCGGTAGGTTAGGACGACATTGGCACACTGCTTTGCCAGAGCGTCCGCAGTTGCAGCGCCGATTCCGCGAGAGCCGCCCGTCACGAGGGCTATTTTACCTTTCAGATAGGGATAAGCCATATAGAGCCTCCTGGGAATGTAGGATCAGATCACGATGTAGCCTAACAGATATACTCTACGGATCTTTAGTCCGTTTTTGCTCACCTCCGCCGACGAATAGGAAATCCTTCAACAACCCCCACGACTACGAATAATACAAAGAAGCACAGCATTATCAGAGTTACATCTTGTGATAAGTGTAGCGCGTGTCTGAACTGAAATACCAAAAACAACATCAGGGCAACCAGTAAAGATACTCTGCCGATGGCCCGCCTTGGGTATTTGTCCATGGAAACCTCCTATCTACCCCTATTGTATAGCTCACAGGAGTAAAGGAAATATTGCATAAGTCCGCCCCATATAAGCCCTATACTCCTCCCCAAACGCCTCTAACAAAGCCTGCTCCTCGACTTTGATGCGATAGATTATACCTATGGGCGGTATGAGAGTTAGAAACAACAAAGAAAGCCAGTCGCCCAGAGCGATACCCATGCCGATGAAGAATACCAGCAGGCCGGTGTAAGCCGGGTGGCGCACCAGGCTGTACGGGCCGTTGGTCACGAGCTTATGATCGGGCAGTACCTGTACGAAGCGTGTGAACATCGGGCCGAGCCAGCGTATCGAGCCGTAACGTAATAAAAGGCCGAGCGCCATCACGAGCAGACCAAGCCACTGCACCCACTCGCCGCCTATAGGGTTCCCCCAGCGCAGCCGGACGCTTGTAGCGAGCGCGATGGCCCCAACGCCTGTGATGATGACAGCGAGCGCTGATCCCCGGTCACTTATGATAGACTCCGCGCTCAGTCCGAGCTTGCCGATGAATATCTCCAGCGCCACCCATAGGCCCAAAAGCAGGGTGAACAATATCTGCCATTCCATAGAGGGCACACCAGGCGGCAGAGCGATATAAATGAACGAGAATAATAGTTCCATATTAGGCAGCAAGAGCAACGAGATTATAACATAACGAAGCTATCAGCTATCAGCTATCAGCTATCAGCTATAAGTTCAAGGTTGCTAATCCCCAATCCTTAAAGAAACTTGGTGCTCTTGGTGGTTTCGTCTTAATCCAAAGTCCCCCGATTGAAGCTAACCCCTGCCTTGTGGTAATATGCGTTGGACTCTGCTCAGATTAAATTATAGTTTAGAGAAAGCACCAGGAGGTATTTATCATGGATGACAAACAATCAGGTAACGGACAAGGTGGAGAACGTCCCGACGTGTTGGAGAACATCTCCACAACCCAGCTGGAGGAGCTTGAGCGTCAGTTTGATGAAGGCGATCAGGAGGCGTGGAAAGCGTTGACCCAGAGCTATGGGTGGTCATCAGAGCAGGGACAGGAATTATGGGGCTGGTTCGGCCAGCGGTCGGGCGAGTCCGGTCAAGGATAGAATAAGAAACGATATGCCAATATACGAATACAAATGCGACGACTGCAACCGCAAGGTGAGTCTGTTCTTTCCCAGCTTCAGTGCGGCGGAGGCACGTACTGTTGCCGGTGAAAATAAGTGCCCACGATGCCAGTCGGCCAGGCTGACCAGGATGATGTCCAAAGCGAGCCTGATACGGGCGACACCCTCCGGCACTGATGGCCTGCTCGACCCTTCCGACCAGATTATGGACGGCCTGAACGAAGACGACCCAAGAGAGATTGCCCGCTGGGCGCGCCAGATGAAAGACAGCATGGGGCCGGACCTCGACATGGGGCCGGAGTTCGACCAGGCTATCGCTCGCATCGAATCGGGCGAAGACCCTGATAAGGTCATGGCCAGCCTTGACCCGGAGGCGATAGGCGCGGGGGCAGGCTTCGGTGATGAGGACCTCGGGGACGATGACGGGGATGACTTCGGGCCTGCTTCTATTGGCCTGGGTTAGGCAATACATATCGAGTATACGTACCAAGCTGATATTGTCATTCTGAACGCAGTGAAGAATCCGTAAGGGCGAGTTACCGCTAAGAGAACGGATTTTTCACTTCGTTCAGAATGACAAAGTATAGTGGGTTCGCTAACGATACACTGTTTCCGCGACTTACCATTCGCATCGATACACGATATACCGAAGCAGTAAAGTTAAATGAAATGGCAGCCTACAAACAGGGCTGCCATTTTGAGCGACGGCTCTATGAATCTTACTGCAACAATAGCTCGAAATGAACGCGCTCACCGTCTGCGTTGGTGGCGTTCGTGAGGCGGTTCCAGAGGTGTTGTACCAGTAAGAGGCTCTTCTCACCGACAAGCAGGGTCAGCGCCGAGCCTGCGACAAAACCGAGGAGAGCGCCGATTGCGAGGCCGACTATGAGATGGGCAGAGGTCGCCCTGGGCGCGATTGCCAGGCTGACGGTAGGCCGCTCTTGATTGCCGATTTTGTAGATACCGCGCTCTGTCTTGACCTGCATCTGGGCTTTCCTCCTGTGCTGCCTGACGCGTCCTGTGCGCTTATTGCATGTATAAACTTACTGTACTACCAGTACCGGCTGGGCGCCCGCCCAAAGTTCTTCAAGGCGGTACATATCGCGGGTCGGTTGGTCGAATACGTGGACTATTACCGCCCCATAGTCCATCAGAACCCACTTCGCCTCGACCAGACCTTCCAGGTTGAAGGGGTTGAGTTTCTCGTGTCCAAGCTGCTCATCTATCTCTTTGGCGATGGCCTTTACATGGCGGTCGCCCGTGCCTGTGCATATCACGAAATAGTCCGCAATGATCGACACCTTGCTGATATCGAGCATCACTATGTTTTCTGCCTTGCGGTCCGAGGCTATCTCGACCGCTTTCCTCGCCAGTTCGTTCGGTTCCAGTTTTCCACCTCCCGCACGCCTGTGGGTCAAGTAATTCTGCTCTATAGATATTATACCACGTTCGGAATTATGAATTATGAGTTTTGAATTTTGAATGGGATAAAGAGGGCAATTCAAAACTCATAATTCCGAACCTATCTGGGCTGTCTGCGAGACTGGTCGAATAGCAGATAGACGCCGAGGGCGATTAGGGCCAGGGGCCAGAACTGGGCAATGCCCCAGACGTTCGAGAGGCCAACCATTACCAGGATGCCGCCAGGTATCAAGGCCCACCAGTGCTTGCGCTCCAGCGCCCAGATCAAGCAGAAGCCGAGACCGAGGGTTAGGACGGTCATATCTCCGCCCGCCCAGAGGCGTGGCACGGGCAGAGTCTCGATTAGTTGGCCTACGCCTATGCCCGTAAGGATCGCGCCTGGGATGAGGAAGCCGACACGGTAGCCCGGACGGGTAGTGAAGTAAGCGTACAGGAATATCGCACCTATAATTAGAGGCACAAGATTGCCGAGGTTGCCGAAGATACCTACCTGATCGAGCAAGAATAAAAGGCCACCTCCGATGAAAATGAGGCCAAGCATCGTGCGGTCGTGCTCCCTGGGAGCATGCCCCACGTGGCCTACATGCCGATGCTGATGGCCGAATGGCTGGTGTGGAGACACTGCATTGTGGGGTTGGGCAGTCGAAGTCGCTGCATCCTGCGCTGCCGGGCCAGTGTAGCCCTCTTGCGGCGGGATATAACGTGTCGGGTTGGGATCGACTCCTGGCGGGCCCTGTGAGCCTGTGTTGATAGGTTGGTTGTCCATGTGGGTTCTCCTGACGTGGTGCAATAAGTAGCCCCTCTCGACTCTATGTACGCACGTTGCCTGCTCTATGTTGCACTCAAAGGCTCTTTTCGCTTTTCAAGCCCTCCCGGAGCGTGGGCGTCTCATGTGTACAGTTTGTTTGCATCTATGTACTCATGCACAGGATCGGACACCCTGTATTTGAGCGATAGGCCCTCGGCTGCTCTGCGCCTCAGGTCTGTAGAGGAAATATCTATCAGTGGAGCGTCTACCCAATCTATCGCATCCTGTAATTGGGGAAGTGACTGGCTTAGAGCAGTTACATCTACCGCAACACCGGGCCGCCGAACAATCGCTAGGCGAGCCTGGGCAAGAATGCCTTCTGGGTCGCGCCACCGTGGGAAGGAGTGAAGCGCATCGGCCCCCAGGATGAACCAGAAGGCAGCCTGGGGATATTCCTGTCGCAACAAACTCAGCGTATCGACCGTGTAGGAAGGGCCCGGGCGGTCTACATCCACTCTTGAGAGGCTGAAATAAGGGTTCTCCTCAATCGCCAACTCAACCATGGCGACACGGTGTTCGGGTGCGGAGGCGGGGCGGTCTTGCTTTAGGGGCTGGATGGCTGTGGGCACAAAGAGCAGGAGGTCGAGGTTCAAGGCTTCGCGGGCTGCCGAGGCCATGATGAGGTGTCCGATATGGATTGGGTCAAACGACCCACCTACCACTCCGAGGCGTAATGGAATTCCTGGCAACTCACCTGATATGATAAAGGGTCGCGTCATGCCTATAATCTATGAGTGCATACGAGGCCGCTAAACGACTGTGACGTCGGCTTCGGGGAAGCGGACCTGGAGGGCTTCGATGACCTGGGGCATGAGGGCGACGCGCACTTGCGCCGGAGTCCAGTACTCGACACGAAGACGCGCCGCGCCTTCCTGTATGCTCTCCAGGGTGATTACGGGTGCAGGCGTGGAGGTGATGTCGGGGAACGCTTTCAGCGTCTCGTCGATTTCTTTGCTTATCGTCGAAAGGCTGCCGCGTAGTATGCGGACGGTGATGACTTGTCTCTGGAGGTTGGAGGCTGAACGGTTGGTGACGATTTCGTTGAGGACAATGCTGTTCGGGACGACCACCTGTAAGTTCTCTTCAGTGCAGAGTATGGTGGTGCGAAGCTCTACGCCCTGCACGGTCCCGGTCACTTCTTTAACGGAGATTCGGTCCCCTATGCGGAATGGCTGCTCCATCAGGATATAAATGCCTGCGACCACATTCTTGAGGAGGTCCTGCATCGAAAGGGAAATGGCAAGCCCACCCACGCCGACCAGGGTAAGCAGCCCTGCCCAGTCAACCCCGAAGGACGGGAGCATGAGGATGACGCCGAGGAGGACGACCACCACCTGCGCCATATTACCCAGCAGTGTTGCCAGACTGAGGTTGACGCGGCTCTTTGTGAAGAGGCGGACAGTCCATCGCTTCACGAAGCGGGCCAGCACGAGCGCAACCACCAGCACCAGCAACCCACGCATGATGTTCAGCAGAAGCTGCACAAGCGGGTCTGATGTGGTGAAGATACCGAAATAAAGCTCTGTCATACGGAATTATGAGTTTTGAATTATGAGTTTTGAATTGACGGTTTCGTAATGATTCATAATTCAGAACTCATAATTCATAATTCCCCGAAGGGGTTAGGTTCCTATATATTTTGCGGCGAGGCTCCTGGCTGTGGTTGCATCTTCTGTGCCTTTGACTATTACTCGGCCATCGGGGAAGATGGTTAGCTCGTGTTGGCCTGTACGGAGGCGGATCAGGTATTCATTGGCGAGCACTTCACCCGTACCGCTTGTCTTGAGGCGCTGGCCTAGAGTAGTTAGGTTTATGTTCCCATTCGTGTTGGGAAGGCGTATTTGTACGGCGTCATGTCCGCACAGTCTGGCTTCGCTGTCCCAGGCTTCGGCATTGAGGTAGTTTAGCACGCCGAGGTCGCAGGCGATACAGCCTGGATTACGCGGTACCTCGAAGCGGTCCCATGTGCCCGCCCAGATGTCACCTACGAGCATTCCCACAGCTGGAGAGCCGCCTACGACCAGCTTGATCGCTTCGGCGGCGGCTATGGCGGCAATCGCGTGGGCAGCCGGACCTAGCACGCCCGCCACATCGCAGGTCTCGGTCGTGCCGGGAGGAGGAGGGTTGGGGTAGAGGCATTGTAGGCAGGGAGTCTCACCCGGCACGACCGTCATGCTCACCCCGCTTACGCCGATTACGCCGGAGTAGACCCAGGGGATGCCAAGCTCTATGCAGGCGTCGTTCAGCAGATAACGTGTTTGTAGGTTGTCTGTACCATCCAGAACGATGGCAGACCCTTCGAGTAATTCAAGCACGTTCTCGGGAGTAATGTCGGCCACTCGCTCTTGAACCGTGATGCCGGAGTTTATCTCGCGGAGATGACGAGAGGCAGCAGCCGCTTTAGGAAGTCCGTCCTCAACGTCGGCCTCTGTGTAGAGGGATTGCCGCTGGAGGTTGTGCAATTCAAGGTAGTCGCGATCGATGAGGCGCAGGGTGCCCACTCCTGCCCTCGCCAGCATCTCGGCCATCGTGGAGCCGAGCGCGCCCACGCCTGCTATGACGATTGTGGCGGCTTGTAGCTTCTCCTGCCCATCGCGCCCGATTTGGGTGAGGATGGTTTGGCGGGAGTAACGTTGAGCCAAAGGTATATGTGTTTCCATTCTACATCACGTGCACATCTTCAAGTGCCATCACAAGTCCATCCTCAATTTGATATAACCGGAAAGTGGCTGTCAAATCACTCCATTCGCCATTCAGTGGGAGATCATACCAGACATCACCGACTAATGCTGTACCGTCTGACGTGTCTATCTCATCTTCCCCATATCGATTTACATCATGTGTGGGTAATAGATTACTAGGCGCTTGTGCTTGCTGAAGAGGGGTCACTTTGAAGGTTTCGCCATCGGACGTGGGCTCAATGGAGCCATAATTGCGGATAACGGTCTCCAAGATGTCCGGCGTCCAGGGGTGGTCATC